>CAINNT010000179.1 GCA_903851225.1 uncultured Chloroflexota bacterium | reverse complement strand
GGGCGCCCAGACCGCCCGCTCCCTGCACTTCTTCGCCATCGGCAACGACCGCATGCCCCTTGAGGTGATCCACGCCCTCGCCACCATCAAGAGTGCTGCGGCGAGCGTCAACGCCGAACTCGGACTCCTCCCCGCCGATAAGGCGAAGCTCATCGTCGAGGCTGCGAACGTCGTGACCAGCGGGGGCGCCGACGGCGAGTTCCCACTCTCAACGTGGCAGACCGGCTCGGGCACGCAGAGCAACATGAATGTAAACGAGGTGATCGCCTCGATCGCCAACGAGCGCGCCACCGGAACGCGCGGTGGCAAAACACCTATCCATCCGAATGACGATGTGAACCTCTCGCAGTCATCGAATGATGCCTTCCCGAGCGCGATCCACATTGCGGCGACGCTTGCCATCACCAACTCCCTGCTCCCCTCGTTGCGACACCTGCACACGACCATCAGCGCCAAGGCCGCCGCGTGGAACGACATCGTCAAGATCGGCCGAACGCATCTACAAGATGCGGTGCCGCTCACCCTCGGCCAAGAGTTTGCTGCGCACGCAGCCGCGCTCGCAGGTGACATCACCCGCATCGAGGCGGCACAGGGTGAACTCCGAGCGATCGCCCTCGGCGGTACCGCCGTTGGCACCGGACTCAACGCCCACCCTGAGTTTGCCGAGCGGGCCGCCAAGGCGATCGCGGCGCTCTCCGGCGAACCGTTCGTGAGCGCACCGAACAAGTTCGCGGCGCTCGCCGGGCAAGAGCCAACACTCGCGGCATCGGCTTCGCTGCGCACCACAGCTGCAACGCTGATGAAACTCGCCAACGATGTGCGCTGGCTCGCCTCTGGTCCGCGTGCCGGCCTCGGCGAGCTGCGCATCCCCGAGAACGAACCAGGCTCTTCGATCATGCCTGGGAAGGTGAATCCGACCCAAGCTGAGGCGCTGACGATGGTCTGCGTGCAGATCTACGGGCTCGACGCCGCAATCGCCTTCGCCGCAAGCCAAGGGAACTTCCAACTCAACGTCTTCAAGCCACTCATCGCGCTCAACCTGCTGGCACAAATCCGCCTACTCGGCGATGCGGCACGCTCCTTCGCTGATCACTGCCTTGCTGGCACCGAGCCGGATGCTGCCCGCATCAACGAGCTGGTCAACGACTCGCTGATGTTGGTGACCGCCCTCACCCCGGTGATCGGCTACGACAAGGCGGCGGAGATCGCGAAGCGCGCACACGCAAGTGGTGGAACGCTGCGCGAGACTGCACTGGAGCTCGGCTACGTCAGTGCCGAACAGTTCGATGCGATCGTTCGGCCAGAGAAGATGACAGGGGCAACTCGATGAGCAACAAGATGAGGATTGGAGTTTTGACCGGGGGCGGCGACTGCCCAGGGCTGAACCCCGCCATTCGGGCGGTGGTACACCGCGCCACCGCTGGCGGCCATGAAGTGGTCGGCATCCTTGACGGCTGGAAGGGACTCGCCACGGTTGGCGCGCCCCTCACCCGACCACTCGATCGAGCCGCCGTGCACGGCATTCACGCGCAGGGTGGCACGATGCTCGGGTCAAGCCGCACGAATCTGCTGAAGCGCGAGGGTGGACTTGATGCCGCCGAGGCAAACATGCGCGCGCTCGGCCTGAACGCCCTGATCGCCATCGGTGGCGATGACACCCTCTCCGTTGCTGCGGGGCTCGCGAAGCGCGGTGCAGCCGTCAACGCGATTCCAAAGACGATGGACAACGATGTCTGGGGGACGGAAGGGTGCCTCGGCTTCGATACCGCCGCGAACATCGTCACCGAAGCGCTCGACCGCATCGCCACGACCACCGCGTCGCATCACCGCGTCGCCGTCGTTGAAGCGATGGGTCGCGACGCAGGGTGGGTCGCCGCTTGGGGCGGGCTCGCCGGAGGCGCCCACGCGATTCTGATCCCCGAGGTGGAGTTCACCGCTGCTGCGCTCGACGAGCTCGTCGCCAAGCTGAAGGCACGCCGAGCGATCGGTGACGGGAGCTCCATCATCGTTGTCTCCGAAGGGGTCAAGCTCCCGGCAGCGGGCTCAACAGCCACGTCGGTTCCACTCGACGAGTTCGGCCACCCACGACTCGACAAGGTCGCCGTTGGTGATGCCCTCGCCACGATCCTCGAGGAGCGCACCGGGCTTGAGGTGCGCTGCACCCGCTTGGGCCATCTGCAGCGCGGCGGAGCACCGACGGCAGCCGACCGCGTGCTCGGCACCCGCTACGGCGTTGCCGCCGTGGAGGCCCTCGAAGCGGGACGGCTCGGCGTGATGGTCGCGCTCAAGGGTGGTGCAATCGTTGAGGTGCCGCTTGCCGAGGTCGGCGGCAAGAATCGCTCCATTGACCTCAGCTACCCGCCACTCTTCTCGCACTTCGACTAACCGATGGCACGCCTGATCCTCGTTCGTCATGCGCGCACCGCCGAGACGGGCATCAAGTTGAGCGGTCGCATCAAAGGGATCCCGCTCAGCCCCGCGGGGCGCAAGGAGGCGGCCGCACTTGCCGAAGCGCTCAGCGGTGTGCAGATCGCCGGAATCGCCTCGTCGCCGATGCAACGCTGCCTTGAAACCGCCGAGGCGGTGCGCTCGATGCGAGGTCCAAGCGTGAAGTCGCGACCCGACATCGTGGTGGACGAGCGCCTCACCGAAGTTGAGTACGGCGACTGGTCGGGAAAAGAGCTTCGTAAGCTGATGAAGGATCCACTCTGGAACACGGTGCAGCGCCAGCCATCGGCGATGACCTTCCCCAATGGTGAGTCGCTCCGCGGGGCAAGCGCACGGGCTATCGAAGCGATTCGAGAGATCGATGCGCGGTTCAGCGACGACGAAACCTGGCTCTG
>CAINNT010000178.1 GCA_903851225.1 uncultured Chloroflexota bacterium | reverse complement strand
GGTAAGTACGTCGGCATTTGCGGGCAGGGCCCATCCGACCACCCCGACTTGGCGCAATGGTTGATGGAGCGCGGAATCGCGTCGATATCGCTCAACCCCGATACGGTGGTGAGCACTTGGCAGCGGCTAGCCTCATCGGAGTCCTCACGAGGAAGCTAAGCGCTAAACATTGACTTGACCGCGCCATGCCATCTGCTACCTTGCTACGCGAGCTTGCCACACAGCTGGCAATGCACGCGCCGTTTTCTGGCATGGCCTCCTCGGACCTTGAGTTCGTAGCTTCAATCGCCAAACTCACGTATTTCGCACCGGGCGAGTGCCTGATCGAAGCAGGGCAGTTGGATGGACCAGGTTGTTTCGTGATTCGCGAGGGCACTGTGAAAGCCGCACCGCCCTCCGAGGGCGACGCTGTGGAAGGCCTTTCGGCATCGCTCCTCGGGAAGGCCGACATTTTTCCGGTCGGCTCGCTTTTGAGCCGGCGCGCTCCGCGATTGCGCTATGTGGCCCAGGATGACGTGTTCTGCTGGCTGATTGCTCCGGATCATTTCGAGCAACTGATCCAACGCAGTCCCGTATTTCTGGATTTTTGCAGACGCAGGCTTGCTGCGTTGGCGGAGTTGTCTCGCCAGGCGGTTCAAGCCGCTTACGCCACCCAGGCCGCGCAGTGGCGCCTGATGAGTCAGCCTTTGCGAGGGATGGTGGGGCGCTCCCCTATCAGTTGCACCCCGAACACTAGCCTTCGCGATGCATTCAAAAAAATGGAAACTGAGAAGGTGGGATCTATGCTGGTCACCGACGAGAGCGGTGGCTTGCCGATTGGTATCCTGACCCTACAAGACCTCATTAGCCGAATCGTGCTTCCCGAGCGTTCGCTGAATGAGCCCGTCGCTAACGTGATGAGTTGTCCGGTCAGCACACTTGACGCTACGGCCAGTGTGGCCGATGCGGTCATGTTGATGGCGGAAAGGAAGATCCGGCATGTGCCGGTGGTCGAGGGCGAGCGCCTCATCGGAATCGTGACCGAGCGCGATCTTTTTGCGCTCCAGCGACGCAGCCACCGGCAAATCAGTAACGCGATAGACGGCGCAGCTGAGCCAGAGCGGTTGGTTGCCGCGGCGAGCGATATTCGCCACTGGGCGCGCGCACTGGTTGCTCAGGGTATGTCTGCGCGGCACGTGACCCGGCTGATCAGCCAGCTCAATGATGCACTCACCCGCAGACTGGTTGAGTTATTGGCTCAGCGCAGCCATGTCGATTTGACAGGATTTTGCTGGCTCGCATTCGGGAGCGAAGGGCGCGAGGAGCAAACCATTGCAACCGATCAAGACAATGGCATTGTGTTTGATGACAGCCTCGATTCCGCCCAAGCGTCGCGCCTGCTGGCTTTTGGGGCCGAGGTTAACCAGTGGTTGGATCGCTGCGGCTACCCGCTGTGCCGCGGCAACATCATGGCGGGTAACCCGGATTGTTGTCTTCCTGTAGGGGTCTGGCGCGATCGGTTCGACCGCTGGGTCGCCCATTCGAGCCCGCAAGATTTGCTCAATGCCAGCATCTACTTTGATTTGCGCCCCTTGGCAGGTCGTGCGGCGCTGGGCGAAGCCCTTCGCGAACATCTGTTGGTGCACATCCCTGGGAATATTCGATTTCTCAAGTTGAT
>CAINNT010000177.1 GCA_903851225.1 uncultured Chloroflexota bacterium | reverse complement strand
TCTTCGGCAGGAGTCGGGCTAGGGCTCGGTCGGCCACAGCACACGCAGCGCTGATTCGTTCAATCTCGGCTGGCTCCTTGCGCGCACGCTGCACGCCGCCGAATCCCTTCACGGGCACCAACTCGGTCCCTGTCGCCGTCGCCGCAATGCGCTCCCAAACGGCGTGTCGCACCGCCTGAGGATCCAAGCCGCAGCGTCGAACCCCATGTGCGACCAGCCAGCGGCCGATCGTCTCACCTGCGTCGCTGCCGTAGTCGAGCGCCGTAGCCAACGGCGCCTCGCGTCGCGCCTGCACCGTGTAGCGCGAGTCCACGAGAACAGCGAGGGCGTCGCCGCTGACCAACAGCCAACCGCTTGAACCGGCGACAGGCTCCTCGTTCGGTCCGAACTCCATTCCCGAGAAGTACCGCGCATCGGCATGCGAAGTGAGGAGCAGCGCATCGAGACGCTCCTCAACTGCACGTGCACGGAGTGTTGCAAGGCGATTCGGACGTGCTGCATGATCGGCCGCTCGCCACCGCTCAAGATCCTCAGCGGTTGGTGCGGTGCCGAATTCTTCTGGTAACGGCAAGGCGGTGGGCACGCGCATTACTTCCAGCCGTACTTTCGAGCCTTCGCTTCATGTTCCGCGAGGGTCTTGCTGAAATCATGACGACCGCCGCTATCTGGAATCAAGACGAAATACAGCTCTTTGCGACTGGAGTCTGGTTCGCGAGCAGCAATGATCGAGGCGAGCGTTGGCGAACAGAGCGGCGCAGGTGGGATGCCGCCTCGAACGAAGGTGTTCCACGGCACGAGGTCTGCGGGGACGCGCGGCGGAATCAATCCCGAATACGGTTTTGCTGGGAACTTCCAGAACTCGTAGGTTGCCCACTCGGTCAACTTGAGCTTTCGGAGTGCCGCGGAGTCAGCAACCCAGATGATTGAAGGATCGGCGAAGAGCCCCTGCCCAAGTTGCAGACGGTAGGTGTATACCCCAGCCATGCGCGGGCGCTCATCATCAAGAGCCGCCTCCTTCTCCACAATGGATGCAAGGGTGAGGATCTCATTGAACGAGTAGCCACCCGTGCTCCCTCGATACTGCTCCGGTACCTGCTCTGCAAAACGATCAAGCAGGATGCGCACAAACGTCTCAGCGGTTGCCGAGACGGGCACGCTGAGAGAGCCAGATCCCAGACGACCTTCGAGTGTTCCCCCCTTCGGTAGGTCAAGCCATGGATAGTCGGCGATCAACGCGGCGCTCGGTTCGCGCAGAATAGAAAGGACATCCGCTGGCTCAAACGGCAGGTTGAGCGTCGTCAACTTCGCAACGATCTGCTCGATGCGAAGTCCGGCGCGAATGTCGACGCCAATCGTCGGCTCGCGATAGGGATCGGTCAGAGCGATCGCAACCTCTGTGGGGGTCATGGAGGCCGCAACCTTGAAGGTTCCCGCCTGCAGTTTCCCGTCAAGGCCCGCACCGCGAACCGCATAGATGAAGCCGATTTCGTCAGCGATCAGGCCAGCCTCGCGCAGTTGACTGGCGATCGCAGCGGTGCCAGTCCCGGCGTCAATCTCCACCGTCACGAGGGTGGAGTCGGTTCCGGCAGGTTGGGTTGTGCGAGTGCCGAGACGCTCAGCAATGATGTCGCTGATGATCGGTAGCGAGGCGATCGCTGGGGAGCGCACGCCAGCGGAAACGAGCGTGTCACCGATCAGCGGCGGCGCAGCAACGCGAAGGAGCACCACGGCGACGAGGACACCTGCAACCACACGCACGATGGTCGCTCGGCTCATCGTACCGACCCCCGAGTGTCAACCGCCAGCGTTGTTGGGTCGATGAGGAGGTCTGGATTTCGCGAATCTTCAAGGATCAGCCGTGCCGCTTCACGATCAACCGCGGCGCGGCGCGCCGCACGTCGTGCCGGACCTGGTGCACCGCCACTTCTCCCTCGCGATGCACGGCCGAGCGATGCTTCGGCACGTTGGGACGAGTACCGCTCGTCGACGAAGATCACCGGGAGCTGGAGCGACGCACCAACTTCGGTCGCCCAACGCAACGTTGCGGTCGCCTGCGGGCTCAGCCGTCCATCGCTGTGGAGCGGAAGGCCCACCACAAGATCCGTCACCCGCCCTTCGACGGCAATCGTGCGAAGTCGCTCGCTGTCGGCCGCAGTCGTGGCACGACGCATCAGCGTCGGGAGCCCGCGCGGTGCAGCGGGTTCTTCAAGAACCGCAAGTCCGATTCGACGTACGCCCAGGTCGATGCCGAGTGAACGACGTGGGGACCCACCAGTCACGAACGAATCACCGGAACGCCGAGTGCCTGTGCGAGAGTGCTTGCTGCCGCATCAGCGCTGCTTCCAGCCGCGCCACGACCCTGGCCCATCGCAGGACGACCACCACCGCGGCCGCCCAGTGCGGTTGCAGCTGCGGCTGCGAGTGCGCCAGCGTCATGCTCAGCGCTCCCCTCCACCGATACGAAGATCTCGGGGCTCTCTGCGGGACGCACCAGCGCAAGCACGCCAGCACCTATTTTCTTACGGAGGTGCTTCGCCGCCTCTTTCAGGGCCTCATCGTCATCAACATCGAGCGTCGTCACGAGCAGAGTGATCTCGCCCCGCTTTGTTGCCTGCGCTGCAAGTGCTGCGAGATCGATACGGGCTGAACCGCCGGCCTTCGCACGGCGCTTCGCCTCTTTCAACTCCGCCTGCAGGGCGGCGATGCGCTGCGGCACGGCGTGGGCATCTTGGGCGCCCACCACCTCAGCGCTTGCCTCAAGGGTGCGCGCCTGCTGGCGCAGATACTCGTCGGCGGCGGCACCCGTAAGTGCCTCAATGCGGCGCAGGCCGGAGCCGATGCTGCGCTCGCTGGTGATCACGAAGCTGCCGATCTGGCCCGTGGCACGACAGTGGGTGCCACCACAGAGCTCGTGAGAGTACTCCTCCATGCGAACGGTGCGTACAACCTCACCGTACTTCTCATCGAAAAAGGCATCGGCGCCGGCCTTCACCGCCTCGCCCATACTCATGTGCGCGACGACGACCGCCATGTCCTCACGAATCACACGGCGCACCTCGGCCTCTGTCTGGTCCCGTTCGTCGCGAGTCAACGGCCGCTCAAGTGGGTAGTCGAACCGGAGATAGTCAGGATGAACGAGGGAGCCGCGCTGCTTTGCTTCTGCCCCGGCGACGATTCGTATTGCTCTGTGCAAAACGTGCGTCGCAGTGTGGTTGCGCATCGTCGCAGCTCGACGCACTGCATCCACCCGCAGAACGACGGGATCGCCAACCTTGATGGGCGCGGCTGCACGAATTGTGTGGAGGGTGAGCGCGCCGACCGGACGCTGAGTATCGCTGATCTCGGCCACGATCTCCCCGCTGGCATTGGTGACGTTTCCCACGTCGCCAACCTGTCCGCCGCGCTCGGAGTAGAACGGAGTGCGTCCAACAATCAGTTGGCCCTCCTCGCCCGCTACCAGCGCAGGAACCTCGATACCATCGCGGAGGAGCCCCAAGATGTTGCTTTCGGCCTCTAGGTGCTCATACCCCACGAAGTCGGTCTCACCGACACGTCGCAAGATCTCTTCATACATGGCGCTCGTCACCGCGATCTCCGCAAGCGCGGCCTTCTTGCCACCGCGGCTGCGCTCGCGCTGCTCGGCAAGGGCGCGATCAAAGCCCGCGCGGTCGACTGCGACACCGCGCTCAGCGGCGAGCTCCACGGTGAGATCGATTGGGAAGCCGTACGTGTCGTGCAACTTGAACGCAATCTCGCCCCCGAGGGTCGGGCTTGCCGACGGGAGATCGTCGGCGCGGCGGCCGACGACACTCTCCCCTGCCCCGAGTTCGGCTAGCGCATCACCGAGCAGGCTTGAACCGGCATCGAGCGTTCGTGCAAACTGCGCCTCCTCGCGTTCTATCCCTTCAAGAATTGCAACCTCTGCATCCCGAAGGTATGGGTATGACGGCCCCATGATCCCCACAACCTCGCGGGCAATGGTGCCGAGGAACGGCTTGGTGATGCCAAGGAGTCGCGCATGGCGCACCGCGCGACGGATGATGCGGCGCAAGACGTACCCGCGCCCCTCATTCCCAGGCCGCACCCCGTCTGCGAGTAAGAAGGTGACGGCGCGGGAGTGATCGGCAATGACCTGGTAGCTGAAGCGCTGGGCATCGAACTCGGCTATCGAGTGCCTGGTGATCTTGCGCATCGCAGCGTGAATCGGAATGAAGAGGTCTGTGTCGTAATTGGAGAGTACCTGCTGCGCAACGCTGGCGAGTCGCTCAAGGCCCATGCCGGTATCGACGCTCTTGAATGGGAGCTCGGTACGACGCCCATCTGGGTGCTGCTCGTATTGCATGAACACGAGATTCCACACCTCGAGCCAGCGCGGGCAGTGTTCGGAGTGATCCGGCAGGCAGTCGGCACCGCACGAGAGATCTGCGCCGCGATCGAAGTGGATCTCGGAGCAGGGACCACACGGGCCTGTCTCGGCCATGCGCCAAAAGTTTGCGTCGTTCCCACTGTCGACATCACCCCAACGCGCGAGTCGATCAGCAGGTACTCCAACATCCTTCAACCAGATGTCGGCAGACTCTTGGTCGTCGCTATAGACGGTAACGGCGAGGCGATCGGCAGGGATTCCCGCCTCGGTGGTGAGGAACTCCCAGGCCCAGAGGATTGCGTCGCGCTTGAAGTAGTCACCGAACGACCAGGAACCGAGCATCTCAAAGAGGGTGTGGTGCCGTGGGGTTCGACCAACCTCCTCAAAATCGTTGTGCTTCCCCGCCACACGGAGGCAACGCTGGTAGTCGACGGCGCGTCGATACGAACGAGTCTCAGCACCACTGAAGAGCTCTTTGAACTGCACCATGCCCGAGTTGGTGAACAGGAGGGTGGCGTCGCCAGCAGGAACCAGTGAGGCGCTCGGCACATGGGTGTGTCCGCGTGCCTCGAAGAAGGCCACAAACCGAGACCGAAGGTCGGCGGCGCTCTGAGTTGGGATTCGAGGATCGCGTTCCACGCTCGGAGTGTACCCGAGGGGATGGTCGCCTTAGGGTCGCTGCCCTCGCTCCCAATCGGTCGCGATCCGCGCCGTCAGCCGCTCTCCAAGGAGGGCACCAATGAGCGGGGCAGGCCACGCCGTGCCACCAACCGGGTACAGCCCACCCAGCAGGCGGTCTGCTGCAATCTGGAAGAGCAGCGCGCCAGCGGTGGCGCCAAGCAGCCCGACCGGGAGTGATGCACGTGCGGAGAGGAGTCGCCCGGCGAGCAGTGCCACCGCAACGCAGAGCGCCAAGAGGAGCGGCGCCGGTTCGATCATGCGCCCCGAAGCTCTCTGGCCAGTTGCGGTCGTGCAATTCGGGCGCCTGCGACGAGCGTCTCGCCGTCGTAGAGCACCACCGTCTGCCCCGGTGACGGCGCCCACAACGGATCGTTCAACGCGAGTGAGGCAGTTCCCCCTCCCAGTCCCGTCACTGTCCCCTGGGCAAGAGCGCCACGATGCCGAATGCGCGCCATGCCTCGCACCTGCGCGCCGCTCGCGATCTGACCCTCCGGTGTTGCCGCCTCTACGAGTGCGATGTTCCGCACGTCGAGTGCTGCCCGCGGCGCAATGGTGATCCGATTCGTCACGGGGTCCACCGAGCTGACGTAGCGCGCTGAGACCCCGCTGCCTGGGAGGCCTCGACGTTGCCCAACGGTGAACCCTTCGCTTCCAGCGTGCGTTCCCACGACAACACCCGACTCGTCAACGACGTCACCTTCGCCGCGTGCAATCCCACGCTCTCGCAGCAGGTTCCTGTAATCGCCGTCGGGGACGAAACAGATCTCTTGGCTCTCAGGCTTCTCTGCGGTGACGAGGCCGCGTGTTCGCGCAATCTCGCGTACCTCGGCCTTCGTCATGCCTCCCAATGGAAATCTCGCTCGTGCGATCGCGGCGCTATTGAGTCCATGTAGAAAGTAGGTCTGGTCTTTCTCTGTGTCGACAGCGGCACGAAGTCGCCACGCACAACCGTCGTCAGAGACCGCGCGTCGTGCGTAGTGCCCAGTAGCAACGGCATCACAATCGAACAGGAGGCTCCCTTTGCCGACAAGTGCCCCGAACTTCACAGCGGTATTGCAGCCGACGCACGGGCTCGGCGTCTCACCGCTCTGGTACGCCGCCACAAATGGCTCCAGCACGGCATCGGCAAACTCCTGTTCGAGGTTCTGAATGTGGAACGGAATGCCTAGGTGATCCGCAACGCGGCGTGCGTCATCAGCGGCATCAAGGGTGCAACAGCTCTTGCGGTGACCATCGCGCTGATCAGCGGCGCTGTGAAGTCGCATCCATACACCAACCACATCGTGACCCTGCTCGACCAAGAGCGCAGCGGCAACCGATGAATCAACTCCACCCGAGAGTGCAACGAGAACGCGCTCAGGCGCGTTGGTCTCAGGGGCCGCGTGCCAACCTTCAGGTAGGCCGCCGCGCGGGGTTTCTGTGGGGGTCATGCCGGCACCCCCGTGTGCACGCGCTCAAGGACCGAACGCACGATCACCGCGGCGCCGCGCGCCTCTTCAAGTGTTGTCGGGCGCCCAAAAGTGAGGCGCAAGCCACCCCGAGATTCATCTTCGGTGTGCCCCATCGCTCGAAGTGCTTCAGACGGTTCACGTGATCCGCTAATGCACGCGGAACCTGTTGAGGCGGCGATCCCAGCGTGATCGAGTGCCGCAACCAGATCATCGCCGAGTGCCCAATCGACTGCGTACGATCGGTGGCCCGCAAGGCGCGCCTCACTCATGAACGGAGCACCCGTCGGCACCAACCCGAGCGACGCGGGTGGACCGAGGGCGTCGTCGAACGCGCTGGCGAGCGCAGCGAGGTGCTGACGTGTGCGGTCGACCTGCAGACAATGGGCACGATGGGCGGCTGCGAATCCGGCGGCGAGGACTACGGCCTCAGTGCCACCGCGACGGCCGCGCTCCTGTCCGCCGCCGACGATGAGTGGCTCCACCTTCGCCTCTGGACCGCTGATCAGCGCGGCAATACCGAACGGGCCGCCAACCTTGGCTGACCCGACAACAAGGTGCGCCGCCCCGATCTCTTGCGCATGAAGCCTGCGATGAAACGCGGCCTGCACCGCGTCAACCACGAGAGCACCACCGCCCGACGAGCGCCACGCTGCGGCGAACGAGCCCCACGGCTGGATCGTGCCAACCTCCCCCGAGGCAAGCGCAAAGAGCCCCACCGCTCCGGAGAGATCGCCACGAAGCGCTCTCTCCTGCATGAAGCCCTGCCGGTCGAGGGCAAGCAGCTCGACAGTTCCACCTGTGGCAGCATGTCGCACCGCCAAGGCGCGGGATCCGCGATGCTCCCCGGCTGTGGTCACCAGCGAACGGGTCGAGGACATAACAGAGTTCAGGCCGAGGGCGAGTGCCTCGGAGGCGGTGGATGTGAAGGTGATCTGCCGCGGCTCCACGTCGAAGTCCTCCGCAAGGCTGGCCCGCGCATCATCAAGGACCGCCCGTGCGCGTCGGGCCTCGGTATGACCACCGTTGGGGTTGCCGATGCCTGCGCGCTGCAGCTCCGCCATCAGCTCAACGATCTCGGGGGGTGTCGGCGCACCCGCGGCGTGATCGAGGAAGATGCGAGGCGGCGTCATCGAGCGAAGGCTACTGAGACTCCCGCATCTCGGCGCGGCGCCCCGCTTCACGACGTCGGTCATTCTCGTTCAGGAGCCGCTTGCGGAGTCGCAGCGCTGATGGCGTCACCTCAATCAGTTCGTCGGGTCCGATGAACTCCAAGGCATTCTCGAGGGCCATTCGGCGGGGAGGCGTGAGTCGGATCGCCTCGTCGTGCGAGTGGGTGCGCATGTTGGTGAGCTTCTTCTCGCGAACGGCGTTCACATCCATGTCGCCAGGCTTTGCGCTCTCACCGATGATCTGACCCTCGTAGGTCTGCTCGCCCTCGCCGACAAAGAGCTCTCCACGCTCTTGGATGCCGTAGAGCGCGTATCCGGTGGTGACTCCGGTTCGATCCGAAATGAGACAACCGTTGGTGCGGTGCGGAATCTCGCCAACCCACGGCCTGTAGCCGGCCGAGAGCTGATGGATCAGCGCTGTGCCTCGCGTCTCGGTCAAAATGCGTCCTCGGACGCCGATGAGGCCGCGCGTCGGGATCAGGAAGTCGACGCGGGCGCGACCATCTGCGCCGTGCTGAATGTTCTCCATCCGCGCACGCCGCTCCGCCATGATCCCGGTGATCACGCCGACGAAGTCGATGGGCACATCGATCGTGAGCTGTTCGAATGGCTCCTCGATGCCGTTCTCAGTTCGATGGAGCAGCACCTCCGGTCGTGAGACCTCAAGCTCGAACCCCTCACGTCGCATCTGCTCGACAAGGATTGCGAGTTGGAGTTCGCCGCGGCCGCGCACTTGGAACGCTTCTCCGGAGTCCGTTGGGCTCACCTCAATAGCAGGATTGCCGAGCACCTCTTTCTCTAGGCGCGCCTTCAACTGCCGTGAGGTGAGGAACTTTCCGTCCTTGCCGCCGATCGGGCTGGTATTCACGCCAAACGTCATCTGCAGGGTTGGCGGATCAACGTGGAGGCGTTCGAGTGGGCGCGGATCGGCAGGATCGGTGATCGTTTCACCAATTTCAACATCCGCGAGACCCGCAATGCCAACGATCTCCCCCGGGCCCGCCTCAGGAACCTCGACGCGCTCAATCCCTTGGGGCAGCGTCAGGCTGGTAACGGTCCCGGTGACCGCGCCATCTTCGCGAATGATGGTGATCTTGGCGCCCTTGCGAACGACGCCGTTGCGGATGCGGCCAACTGCGATGCGCCCGACGAAGTCGTTCGCGGACAGGTTCGTGATCAGAACCTGCAGTGGGTGACCTGGCTCATGCAGCGGTGCTGGCGCGGCTTCAAGGACTGAGTCAAGCAGTGGGACCAGGTCGGTCCCAGGCTTCTCGATGTCGCGGGTAGCTGTGCCGGCGCGTGCATTCGTGTAGACGATCGGAAAGTCAATCTGCTGTTCGTTCGCACCTAGATCAAGGAAAAGTTCATACACCTCGTCGATCACCTCCCTGATCCGTGCATCGGGGCGGTCGATCTTATTGATGACGAGGATCACCGGGAGCGATCGCGCGAGCGCCTTGGAGAGGACATAACGTGTCTGGGGGAGCGGGCCCTCAGAGGCGTCGACCAGGAGCAGGACCGCGTCGACGGCGAGGAGGCTGCGCTCCACCTCTCCACCGAAGTCGGCGTGGCCTGGGGTGTCGACGATGACGACGCGGACACCTTTGAAGTCGATGGCGGTCTCCTTCGCAAGGATGGTGATTCCCTTTTCGCGCTCGAGGTCGCCACTGTCCATGACGCGCTCAACGAGCTCCTCGTTCGCTCGGAACGCGCCGTTCTGGCGGAGGAGGCTATCGACCAGGGTGGTCTTCCCGTGGTCAACGTGCGCGACGATGCCAACCGTGCGAATTCCGGTTTGCGCGACGAGACCTGCGGGTGGATTTGCTGTGGTCATTCGCTGATTCTCGCACGCTTCGCCGACCCGTATACTTCCGGGCATGACGGTTGCTGCGCACATCATCGTTTCGGGCAAGCCATCGACCTCCGGCGCCCCCCGCCCCGAGCTTTCGCGTCTGGTCGAGGTTGCCTGGTCTGGTGGGGCGCATCCCATCCTGGTTTCGGGCCTTGCGACGGGCGAAAGCGCGCCAACACTGAGCCGCGCCACTGGTTCGGCGGAGTTCGCAGCGGTGGCCGCAGACGCCTCCGCTGAGGTAGCAGGGACGACAGCGATCATTACCCTCCCCTTGAGCCATGCGGGAGTTGATCCAGAGACGATCACCGCACTGATTGCAGGGCATGGCCGACATGCCAAGCAAACTCTGGTGGCCGCACGAAATGGGGTGGCAGGTCCGATTCGACTCACTCCGATCGCAGATGCAGGATCTTCCGAGACGCTGTTGGAGTGTGGCGACGAAGGCGCTGTGCACCCCTCCGACGGACGAGCCTCACTCGCCTACGAAGCGCCGCCCGCCGACATCAACGCCGTTGACCCATGGGAGCAGCGGGGCACCCAGGCCGAGGAGCGTTAACTCTTTACCGGTCGCACCGAGAGGCCGAGTTCGGCCCACTGCTTCACATCAGGTTCCGATGGCGCCTCGAGCATCAGATCGCTCCCGGACTGCGTCTTTGGGAAGGCCATCACTTCGCGAATGTTGATCTGGCCGGCGAGGAGCGCCGCCCAGCGCTCTACACCGATCGCAATCCCGCCGTGCGGTGGCGCGCCGTACTCGAACGCATCGAGCAGCGCTCCAAACTTTGCCCGCGCATCCTCGAGTGAGTGCCCCATCAGCGCAAAGGAGCGCTCGAGGAGCGCGCGGTCATGGATGCGAATCGATCCGCCGCCGAGCTCCCAGCCGTTCAGCACAATGTCGTACTGCTGCGCGAGGGCTCCGGCCGCGGGATCGCTCTCGCTGCGCTTCGCAAGATCGCCCGAGGTCGTGGTGAGAAGACCGAGGTGCTCAGGAACTGGCGCAGAGAACGGATTGTGCGTTGCATCCCATCTACCAGACTCAGCCTCCCACTGATACATGGGGAAACGGTGCACCCAACAGAAGGCAAGCACATCAGGATCGGCGAGCCCAAGTTCCAACGCCACCTCAACGCGCAGCCGCCCGAGCACTTCGGCCGAGAGGATGCGCGGCCCAGCAACAATCAGCAGGAGATCGCCATCGGACTGAGTGGCCTTGCCCCCCGTTGCCGACCAGAGCGCGGCGGTGGCTTCTGGCGAAAGGAACTTCGCGATCGGCGAACGAACCTCGCCATCAGGCTGCAGTGCGATCCAAACCAGGCCGTTTGCGCCGTAACGCTTGGCGCGCTCCGTAAGATCGTCGATATCAGAGCGAGAAACTCCGCCGAGACCAGCGACCCGAATCGCACGGATTCGTCCGCCGCTGGCTCGCGTCTCATCGAACACCTTGAACCCGGTGATCTCGGGGAGAACCGAGCCGAGATCAATGAGCTCCATCGCAAAGCGAATGTCGGGCTTGTCGGAGCCGTAGCGCTCCATCGCCTCTTCGTAGGTGAACGTTGGGAGCGGCAACTGCTGGATCGGACGATCGGGTCGAATCCGCTTCGTAACTTCGATGACCATCGCCTCGACGTAGGCACGCACGCTCGCCTCGTCAACAAAGCTCATCTCGATGTCGAGCTGCGTGAACTCGGGCTGACGGTCTCCGCGAAGGTCCTCGTCACGGAAGCAACGGGCGATCTGGAAGTAGCGGTCGAAGCCCGCCACCATGAGGAGCTGCTTCATCTGCTGCGGCGACTGCGGCAGCGCGTACACGCTCCCCTGTTGCAGACGTGATGGCACGATGAAGTCGCGCGCGCCTTCGGGGGTCGACTTAATCAGGATCGGGGTCTCGACCTCTACGAAGCCATGTTCGTGGTGCACTTCCCGTATCGCTTGCACCATCGCGCTACGGAGCAAGATTCGATCACGGAGCGGTTCTCGGCGCAGGTCAAGATATCGGTACTTCAAGCGCAGGCTCTCGTCGACTGGAACCTCCGTGTCATTGATGTAGAAGGGCGGTGTCTTGGCCTGCGAAAGCACGGTCACACTCTCGCCAGCGACCTCGATGCCACCGGTCGCGAGCTTCTCGTTCTCGGTGCCCGCGCGTCGTGCAGCCACGGTTCCCTCGACGGCGATCACCCATTCACTGCGCGCGTCCGTGAGTGCGGCATGAGCTTCTGGGGCGACCGCCGCGTCGACGACCACCTGAACGATGCCGTAGCGATCACGAAGGTCGATAAAGACGAGGCTTCCGTGATCGCGTCGCCGGTGGATCCAGCCGGCGAGTCGCACGCGTCGTCCAACATCACTTGGGCGGAGTGCGCCGCATACATCGCTTCGGAGGCCCGTCGTCAGCTTTGCCGATTCGGTCATGCTACCCCTCGTTCTGCACCAATCGGAGTGCCGCTGCGATCACCTCGCTACGCTCCGCAGGCTCCGCCTGGCTCGCCTTAACGAGATCTCGCAAGGTGAGGCGCCCATCTGGCTCGACGATAATGACTGCTCGAGCGCCGTCGCGCACGGCACTCTCAAGCTGCCTCCCGATTTTGCGACTGCTGACATCTGCCCGTGCGCTCGACCCCGCGGTACGCAGCTGGCTTGCGATGGCAACCCGATCTGCCACCGAGTCAGGTTCGATACCGGCAACGACAATGGTGGCGCCTACGGCTCGGACTGGAAGCAGCCCCCGTTCCTCAAGGGCAAGGACTACGCGATCAATGCCAATTGCGAAGCCGATCGCGGGCGTTGCCGGGCCACCGAGCAGCTCGACGAGTCCGTCGTAGCGACCGCCGCCACCGAGTGCCCCCTGTTGGCCCTGCTCTCCAGGGAGGAGGTATTCCCATGCGGTGCGGGTGTAGTAGTCGAGCCCGCGTACGAGCCGCGGTGCGGCAAGTACGGTGACACCGATCGTTGCCAAACCTGCCATAACGGCCGCGTGGTGCGCCGCGCAATCGCCGCAAAGGTGATCGGTAATGAGAGGCGCATCCGCGACACGCTTGATCACCGCTGGATCTTTTGAGTCAAGTAGGCGGAGTGGGTTGGCAGTGAGTCGTGACTGATCGACCTCACTCAGTTCGTGCATGGCGGGCGTGAAGTACGCGCGCAACGACTCCACGTAGGCGGGGCGGCAGGCTGAACAGCCGACAGAATTCAGGTGCACCTGAACGTCGCTGAGGCCGAGGTTGCGTAGGTACGCAGCCCCCAGTTCAATCACCTCGAGATCAATCCCTGGTCCTCCGTCGCCAATCGCCTCAAGGTCGAATTGGGTGAACTGGCGATAGCGGCCCTTCTGCGGGCGGTCGTACCGGAAGAGATGCGCCACGGTCACGAGTCGCACCGGCTGCGGCTGTGAGCGCATGCCGTGTTGGATATAGGCACGGACGGCACCGGCTGTAGCCTCGGGCCGAAGCGCCAACGACACCGCATCATCACCACGTGGCTCAAGTCGATAGAGCTCTTTTGCAACGATGTCGGATGTGCCACCAACGGCGCGCTCGAAGAGCCCGCTCTCCTCTGCGATCGGCAACTCGATGCGAGCGTAGCCTGCCGCATCTGCGGCGGCCCAGGCGCGATCAATGGCCCAACCGTGCGCTGACGCGAGTGGCTCTAGCAGATCACGGAGTCCGCGCGGAGACTGGAAGCCGCTCATTGGCGCTGCTCCCGGGAGACGCTGCGCACCCCGCGAACACGTTCGAGCCGCGCCATGAGCCGGGCGAGCTCGCTAATTGAACCGACGGCAAGGGTCATCAACATCTCCGCATTTGTTTGGCCTGTTGTCTGAACAGTAGCGGACATGATGTTGATCTTCTGCTCCGCAACAACCTGAGTGACCTCTGTCAGCAGCCCCGTGCGGTCAAGCCCTTCAATTCGAATCGTCACTGGATAGCTCTCGGTGGTTGCGGGGGTCATCTCCCACTCCACCTCGATGAGTCGTGAGGCCTCTCGGGCAGAGGTAGTGGCATCGCAACTCGCAAGATGCACTGTGACCCCCTTGCCACGGGTGATGAAGCCGACGATAGGGTCGCCCGGGAGCGGTCGACAGCAGCGGCCGAATCGGGTCAAGAGGTCAGGCACGCCCTTCACGCGAATGCCACCGGTGCGCTCGGCAGGCGCGATTGCCGCAGCGCTGGTGCTTAGTGGCAAGAGTGATTTCGCGTCATCGGATGCGACACCGAGGCGAGAGACAACCTGCTGTGGACCCACCGCGCCGTAACCGATCGCCGCATACAGATCGTCGACGCTCCCCTGGTTCAACTGCTTGGCAACCTCTTCAAGGCGCTCACGTCCAATGGCGTCAAGGGTCGTTCGGGCGAGGCGACGAAGTTCTCGTTCCAGAGATTCACGTCCGTGCTGCACGTTCTCGTCGCGCTCCTGATGCTTGAACCACTGCCGAATCTTGTTGCGCGCCTGGCGCGTGGTGGCAACATTCAACCAATCACGGCTCGGGCCGTGCTTACCTCGTGCGGTCACGACTTCGATGATGTCGCCCGACTTCAACCGATACTCCAGCGGGACCAGCCGATTGTTGACCTTGGCACCAATGCACCGATGTCCAATATCGGTATGGACGAGATAGGCGAAGTCCAGTGGTGTGGCACCGGCAGGCAGCTCCTTCACGTCACCTTTCGGGGTGAAGACATAGACCTGATCCTGGAAGACATCAAGTCGCACGCCCTCCAGGAATTCCGACGCGTCCGTCACGTCTCGCTGCCACTCGAGCAGTTGGCGCAACCAAGCTAGCTTCGCGTCGTAGGCGGCATCCGGCTGCGTCCCATCCTTGTACCGCCAATGCGCAGCAATTCCCACCTCTGCGACTTCGTGCATAGACCTCGTTCTGATCTGCACCTCAAGAGGTCGTCCGTCAAGTGCAACTACTGCAGTGTGCAAGCTCTGATAGAGATTGTTCTTGGGCACAGCAATGTAGTCATCGAATTGATTCGGGATTGGACGCCAGACGCTATGGACCGCGCCGAGGGCCGCATAGCAGTCACGCAGATTCTCAACGATCACCCGGATTGCGTAGACGTCATAGATTTCCGAAAAGTTGCTCCCGCGTCGCGCCATCTTCTTGTGGATCGAATAGAGGTGCTTCGCGCGTCCTGAGAATTCTGCCTTTATTCCCGCATGCTCAAGCTCCGGCTTGAGCACGGCAATCGCGCGTTCAACATAGTCCGCGCGCACATCGCGCCGCAGCTCAACCATGCTCGCCAGCTCGTGATACCGCTCAGGCTCGAGCGCCTTGAACGCTAGGTCTTCGAGCTCCCACTTCATCTGCCAAATTCCAAGTCGCTCTGCGAGCGGTGCGTAGATCTCAAGCGTCTGTCGAGCGATTCGACGCTGCTTCTCTGCCGGAAGCGCAGCCAGGGTCCGCATGTTGTGGAGCCGGTCACCGAGCTTGATCAACACCACGCGAATGTCTTGCGACATCGCCAAGAACATCTTTCGAATGTTTTCAGCGTGTTGCTCTTCGGCGCTCAACGCCGAGAACTTGCTCAGCTTTGTGACGCCATCAACGAGCACTCCCACCTCATCGCCGAATCGCTCGGCGATCTCTGCGGTTGTGACGGTTGTGTCCTCGGGGACGTCATGGAGTAGCGCTGCGACTAAGGTTGCCGCATCAAGACCGAGGTCGGCGAGGATCAGCGCCGCCTCCGCTGGATGTGTCACATACGGCTCGCCCGAGGCGCGCACCTGTGCGCCGTGCGCTTCGACGGCGAATAGGAAAGCGTCGTCAACGAGGCGAGCCGCTTCTGCCGTGCCGATGGATTGTGCAACCTTGTCACGCAGCGCCTCGCGAAGCGATTCGACGGGTCGCGCCAGCGCACGAACCTTGGCGATCGGATCGGCGGCTGGTCGCGCAGAATGCGACGGCTTCTCGACTGGCTGTGGCTCAACGCTCATAGTTTTGGAGAATAGCCGAGCGACGAGAGCGCGCTTCGAGCGAACGCAGCCTCGTCCCAGGGCTCATCTACACCATGCCGCTCGATCGTTCGCTCATGGCCCTTCCCTGCCAACAGCACGACGTCGCCGGGCTCAGCAGCACGAATCGCCGCATGAATGGCGGCGGCACGATCATGGAGAACGATGAGGCTGCTGCCTGGACGGCGCGAGGAAGCCATGTATGCCGCTCGAATTGCCTCAGCAATCTCGTCTGGATCCTCGCCTCGTGGGTCCTCGTCGGCAATCCAGACCAGGTCGGCGCGAGCTGCAGCCTGTCCGACGGCTGAACGCCGCCCCGGGTCTCGTTCGCCTGCGGCACCTGTAACTAGCAGCAAACGTCCAGTCGGGCCGCACATCTCGCGTGCCACCGCAATCGACGCCGTCAACGATGGGCCAGTGTGCGCGAAATCAACGATCACCCGAAACGGCTGCGTTCCCTGAATGAGCTGACTTCGACCAGGGGGGCCGATTTCGGCTTCGACTGCGGCGATCGCTGCGGGAAGCGGAAGGCCCCACGCGGCAAGAAGTGTGAGGGCTGCAGCCGCGTTCGCAGCATTGATCCGCCCGGGCATGCTGAGATTCAGTTCCGCCTTCATGTTGTTGATCAGCACCTCGTGTTCAGAGTAGGCATCGAATCGGGCGACCTGCAGTCCAGCAGCCTCCGCTGCGTCGGCGAATGGCTGCACTGCAGGATCACTGGCATGCACGACCACCACGAGCGGCAGCTGGCGCGCACGGCTCGCCGCACTGCCCACGGTTCTCGCGACAAGTTTTGTTTTGGCCGCACGATACGCATCAAGGTCCTTGTGGAAGTCGAGATGATCTGGCGAGAAGGTCGTATAAATCGCTGCGGCAAAGTTGATTGCGCCAACACGCTCAAGCTGTAGACCGTGACTCGTGCTCTCCACGACTGCGGCCTCGTCGCCAGCCTCCACCATTTCACGCAGCGCACGCTGTAAGCCGGGTGCCTCTGGCGTCGTCTGGTGTGCCGCCGCCGCGAGCTGGGCGCTCCCAACCCGTCTGATCGCAGTGGAGATCAAGCCTGTGCGCAACCCTGCAGCTGTCAGGGCCGTAGAGAGGAACGTGGACGTCGTAGTCTTGCCATCGGTTCCGGTCACGCCGATCACGACAAGTTCCTCGGCAGGATCACCCTCCCACCATGCCGCCGCAACCGCGAGCGCGGCACGCGCATCGCGAACCACGATGAGCGGCACGCTTGAGGCGACCTGCTGCTCGCACAACACTGCAGCGGCACCACGTTCTATTGCATGAGACACAAAAGATGCACCGTCGGCGACGTGCCCGGGGATTGCAACAAAGATGGCACCAGGTGCGACCAGCCGCGAATCGTATGTGGGAGCGCTTGTGATGCTGACCTCTGCTGATGCGGGGGCAACGAGCAGATGGAGATCCTGCAGCCGGGCAGTGAGACTACGCAACGACCGTTCCATCGTCAGCGGCCCCCCCTCACACGGCCCAGCAGTGAGCGCACCCGGAGTGCGCGTGGGCGGAGCACAATGCGATGCGCTCCCGCCATGTGCGTCCAGACT
The DNA here is from genome assembly GCA_903851225.1 of uncultured Chloroflexota bacterium. GTDB lineage: Bacteria > Chloroflexota > Limnocylindria > Limnocylindrales > Limnocylindraceae > Limnocylindrus. The sequence continues at coordinate 5,203 of CAINNT010000177.1, read as the reverse complement.
GCCCCGAACGAAGCCTTGTGGGCGTACAGGCCGTGCATCGGGTCGCCCTCCACGGGTATTTGCCGATGCCCCGCAATATCCACGCCGCCAAGGTCGGTGATCCGTCGCTCCCCTGCCGCGATCTTGATCGCGGCCCAGCGCAAGAGTGCGAGTGCCCCAGGGGTCTCCTTTCGCACATCAGGATCATCGCCCGAAGCGTCGGTGGTAATCCGTTCACCATGTCGCAAGATCACAATAAACGCCACCATTGTGTCGATCGGGCGGCGAACCACAAGTAGTTCAGCACGTTCCGTTGCCACAAGTTGGTCCCACCAGCGAATCATCGAGGCGGATGAGCCGAGCGCGAACGACTTTCTTTGTGCCGTTGCCTCAAGCAAGCGTTGTACCTGGGCCCACATCACTGTTCGCTCATGCGCGGCGGTCAGGTATGTGATCCGCTCAGCAGCGAAGCCTGCCCGCTCGGCGAGCGCAATTCGTTGGCGCGTGCTCCTACTGATTCCCTCAAAGAGATCGGCCTCAGATGCCCCACTCGCACTTGCGTGCAGCACCATTGTGTGCCGGCTCGGAAAGATCTCATCGGATTTCTGAAGTCCGGCGTTGCGAAGCGCGGTTTCAGTGGCATCACCCGCCGGGAGCCATGGATCGGCATCGAGCGAAACAGCGCCGCACTCCGCACCCAGCCAGGCGGCAGCGCTCTGGAGTCGCCCCGCCGCAGCTACCGCCTGAGCAATCGTGGCGCCCCAAGGTGTGATTGGTCCGCGCGGTGCGTGCCCCTTCGGAAGTCCGATGAGCGGGGCACGATTCAGGAGGATTCCGAGTGGCTCACCGTCGATCTCGAGCGCGATCGCCTCGCGGCCAAGACTTGCGCGGTAGGCAAGCCAAGCGCTCCCCTGGTGCACGTCACCACCAGGCGCATCCACAACGCGCGCATCCCAGGCGCGTTGCGCCTCCATCGAGTTCAGATCGATCCGGCGAATTGTCATCGGCTGGCCTCGGCGCGCAGTAAGAGAGGGCGAATCCTCTGAGGCGCGAGTGGAGCGACGCGACGGAGCAACGGGAGCGCCTCACGTCGGCGCGCCAGGATCGTCAGTGCGACATAGAGGGAAAGTCCCGTAACAGTTCCCAGCGTTGCAACAGCCGCGCCAGGGATAACTCCGGCCGCCCGAGCCCCATCCAGGAGTGGCGTGGTGATGAAGGCTGCGAGCCCGAGGGAGAGGAGCGCCGCCAGAAGCGCGAATAGTGTGGTGCCGACGACAGTTGCAGCGCTTATCACCTTCTTGTGCGCAATGAGGAGGGCTATGAGCGCAACGGCCTCAACCCAGGTGCCAAGCGGAAGCGAAGTCGCAATCCCTGTGACTCCCAGAATGGGCACCCAGAGGCTCGCCAATACGAAGATCACGATGTTCCCACCTATCTCTGCGACTGTTGGGCGCAACGTGTCACGCAGCCCATAGAAGAGACGGACCGCAACCGAGATCACGCCGTGTGCAACAAGTCCGACAAGGAGGAGCCGAAGCAACTCCGCCGTTGCAACAGCGGAGGCATCATCGATTGTCCCGCCGACCACCAGCCGCACGGCGTCGTAGGAGAACAGCGTGCCAAGCGTCGCGATCGGGGCCATCATCCAGATGACCGTCCCGATGCTGGAGGTTGCCAGGGTCCGTACCGCGGTGCGATTTCCGCGTGCCGCTTGAGCGGCAATTTTCGGCAGAACAGCAATGCCAATCGATGAAGTGACCAACGCCAGGGGCACCTGCAAGAGCGTGAACGCGTAGGACCAGACAGTAATTGCGCCCGCTCCAGTGGTTCCAGCGAGGGAGACCAGATACGCCAGCAACAGCTGGACCAAGAGCACTGAGCCCACGCGCGGCAGGAGTGAGCGCAGCGCCTCTCGAAGGAGCGGATCTCCGAAGTTTGGGCGTGCGGGGCGTAGATTGCTTCGAATCAACACGATTGCCGCAATCACCAGTACCGCGATCGCGCCAACGGCAGTACCGACTGCGGGCCCATAACCCCCTGCTTCCCGGCCTCCGACCAACGCACCAGCGATCGTGCCTGCGCTGTACACCAAACCAGTCATCGCGGTGACACCAAACTTCGACCGCGCAGCGGCGGCGCTTGTGCAGATTGCGGAGAGCGCGAGTGCAACCGTGGCCACAAGCAAGATGAGGCTCAGATCTGCCGCTTCGCGCTGCTGGGCACTAGGTAGTCCCCCAACCAGGAGACCGCTGAGCCCGCTCGCTCCAAGCACTACAAGGAGCGAGAAGAAGGCGAGAAGGAGCGCCATGGCGACAAATACGGAGCCGAGTAGCCGGCGCGCCCGCAGCTGCTCGCCACGTTCCAAGAGAGAGCTCAACTGCGGCACAAGCACGGTCGCAATGGAACCCGCAGCAACGAGCGCGAACACGATGTCAGGAATACGGAATGCTGCGAGGAACGGGTCAAGCGTCCCGGTCGCACCAAAGATCGCAATGAGCACCGTGACTCGAGCCCATCCCGCAATCCGCGAAGCAAGTGCGCCGACAGCGATGACTGAGCTGCTTCGTGCCGTACTCTCGCGGATGATCGTGCTGTCGCTGGCGCGTTTCATGGTTTTCCTGCGGTGCGTCGGGCGCGCGGATGTGCAGACTTGTAGAGGCCCCGCAGACGCGTTGTCGAGACATGCGTGTACACCTGGGTTGTTCCAAGGCTCTCATGCCCAAGGAGCTCCTGAACCACGCGTAGATCTGCGCCGCCATCGAGCAAGTGTGTGGCGAACGAGTGGCGGAGTGTGTGTGGGTGAAATGCCTCTGGAAGGCCAGCAGCACGCGCAATGTAGTCAAGTCGTGCGCGGGCGCCACGCTCCCCCAGCGGCCCACCGTTGCGATTTAAAAACAGCGCAGAGGTGGGTGTCTTCGCTAGGCGGGAGAGTTCCGGACGTCCCTCAGATAGGTACGTATCAAGAGCGCGGCGGCATGGCGCGCCAAAGAGCGCCACACGCTGCTTGTCACCCTTGCCTGTGACCTTTACCTCGCCACGGCCAAGTTGCACGTCGACGATGTTGATTGCCACAACCTCCGCTATTCGCAGGCCTGCGCCGTAGAGGAGTTCGATTAGCGCTGTGTCGCGTTGGGCCAACGCGGCAGAGGTGCCAACCTTCGCCTGCGCAATGAGCTGTTCTACCTGCGCTTGCGTGAGTACGTCAGGGAGTCGCTTCTCGCGCTTCGGTCGCGCAAGGGCATGCAGCGGATCCTTCGCCACACTCCCTTGTCGCACCCAGAAACGGTAGAAGGTGCCGAGAGCGGCGAGCCGCTGCTGCACGGTAGAGCGCTCACCATCCACGCTCAACAGCGCGATGTATCGACGCAGGTCCGCACGGGATGGCGAACGCCAATCGATTCCCTCGCTGTCGTACCAGGCAACGAGGCGCTCCACCGCCGTACGGTAGGAACGCTCAGTGGCCGCCGAGAGAGCACGTGCGCGCAGGTGCATGATGAAGGGGGCAACGCGCGGGTCAATCACAGCTGAAGAGTGCGGCGCCGCGGGAGCCGATTCGCGGCCCCGAGCCATCAGGCCGTCTCCACCTGTTCGGCTGGTGCCACCGCGACCGACTCAGAGGCGGCTGATGCCCCGGCGAGAACTTTACTCTTTGCCTTCGACTTGGTCGTTGCCGTTCCCCTGCTCTTTGTCTTTGGCTTGGCCTTCGGTTTCGCCTTGCTCTTCGTGGCGGTTTTAGCCTCGCCCCCGGCTGCAGCTGCGCGTCGCGGACGCTTTGGTGCCCAGGCAAGTGGATCAGGTTCACCACCCGCAATCACCGACCCCACGACGACAACCTCTGGAAGGGGGACTCGCGCGCCACACTTGGTGCAGATCCCACCCTCATCATCTTTGCCAATTACGGCGCCGCATTCGGCATGTGTTGCACCGGTAGGTCGCGGTCGGATGGTCTTGCAGTCGGGATAGCGATTGCACGAATAGAAGTAGGTGCCACGCTTGTTGTTCTTCTTGGGGCCAAGTTTGCCTCCGTGCTCAACGCCGCACATCGGGCAGAGTGCATCGAACTCCAACTTGAACTCGGCGGGAACCTCGGCCTTCGGAATGTATCGGCACTCCGGATACCGGTCGCAACCAAGAAACCAGCCAAATCGGCTGCGACGCTGCGCCATTTTGCCGCCGTGTTCTGCGCCACACATCGGACACGGCAGACCAGCGCCTTCAAGCGTTGGTGCGTCCCCTGACGGCGCATCGTCACCAATCACCTTAGAAAGCGACTTCCGTTCTGCATGTTCTGGGTACAGCGTGCAGGCGAGGTACCATCCGAATCGGCCGAGACGCTCCTCCATTGGGTGCCCTTCGGAGCACTTCTCTTCGCTGGCTCGGTTGCGGAACTCTCCTGCGCCGATCGACTGCGCCTTCTCAAGCACTAGCGGGTCAAAGGTGCTCCAGAACCTCTGCAGGACTTCCCGCCAATTCGCACGACCCTCCGCAACGGCGTCGAGGTCCTCCTCCATTCCAGCGGTGAATCCGAGATCGACAAAGGTGGCGAAATGCGTGGTCAAGAGGTCACAGACCGTTTCGCCAAGGCGCGTGGCACGAAGGCGATTCTCCTTGTCCCGATCTACGTACTCGCGTTCTTGAATGCGTTCGATGATGGCGGCGTACGTCGAGGGTCGGCCAATGCCGTGCTTCTCCAGCTCCTTGACCAACGTCGGCTCGGTAAAGCGTGGCTCAGGCTTCGTTGCATGTGCGACACCCTCGACCGTTGCGACGCTCCCCTTCGAGCCCTCAGGTAGATCGGGTACCTTCGCCTCTGCATCTTCGTCCTCGTCGTCGCGTCCTTCAAGGTAGACAGCGGTGAAGCCTGGCTCGAGGGTTCGTGTCGCGACGGTCTTGAGTCGATCGCCCCCTGCGTTCCAGATCAGCGTCGTGGAGGCGGAGATCTTGTCCGGCATCTGCGATGCGATCGTGCGGCGCCAGATCAACGTGTAGACCTTCAGCTCGCGTTCGTCTATGTACGGCGCAGCGAGTTCGGGAGTCAAGGCGAGATTCGTTGGGCGAATCGCCTCGTGGGCCTCTTGCGCGCTTTTCGACTTCGAGGCGTATTGGCGGCCGCCCTCTACGACCATCTCTGGGCCGAACCGCTCGCGGATCACCGCCGATGCGTCGCTGATGGCCTGCTGGCTCAGCGTTGGTGAATCGGTGCGCATGTAGGTGATCAGACCGG
>CAINNT010000176.1 GCA_903851225.1 uncultured Chloroflexota bacterium | reverse complement strand
GTGGGATCCATGTGCTGCACCATCAGTCGGTTTGCGCCCGCATCGCGGAAGGCACGCAGCTGCTTCAGCGCCTGATCCGGGGTTCCTACCAACCAACGGGCACGACGCGGCGCGAGGTATTCCTCGGGATCTCCGGCCGCACCAATGCGCAGCATGAAGCCGCGAATCTTCTCGAGATACTCTGACTCCGATCGGCCAATCATCATGCCGGTCATTGCCGACCGTGCGAGACTCGCTGGCGACCGACCTGCCGCTGCGCATTTCTGATCAAGTTGCGCAAACTTCTCACGGGCCGTTGCCGGAGTTGATGAGGTCAGATTGAACTCGTCGGAAAACCGTGCGGCAATGCGCATGCCACGTGGCGAGCCCTCGCCCCCCGTGATGATCCAAGGAACCGGGGATGGCTTTGGCCGGAAGAGGGCGTCACGCACGTTGTAGTTTTTCCCGCTGAATGACCAGCCGTCGGGTCCAGCCCAGAGACCGCGGACGATCTCGAGTTGCTCCTCGAGCATCTCTGCGCGCGTTGCCATCTCAGGGAATGGGAAACCGTAGCGACGGTGTTCCGATTCATGCCACCCGGTGCCGAGGCCCGCGTGCATTCGACGCCCCGCCATCTCTTGCACCGTGGTCACGACCTTGGCGAATTCTCCCGGGGCTCGGAAGGTCACTGGGCTGACGAGCGTGCCTAGGGTGATCAAGTTCGTTTCGCGGGCGATGCCCGCCAAAACACTCCAGGCGTCGGTGGTTGCCTGATCGCTAGCACCTGGGAATGATTCGTAGTGATCGGTGCGGAAGAAGCCGCTGATACCGACCGCCTCTGCTCGTCGAGCGGCGGCGAGCTGCTGCTCGTACGTCAGGTTCATCTGCCCCTCAATGACCACGGCAATCTGCATAGGTGCACCCTAGCGTTCAGCAGGAAAGCGTGGTGAGGGGTACGATAGTTGCAACGCGAAGTATCGTCGGAAACCCGGCGGCGCGAACTGGAGGTTTACCGAATGCCCACGCCCAAGACTCGTCGCCCTGCTGCGGCCAAAAACACCGCAGCTGCCAAGAAGCCATCGGCTTCGAATTCGACGATTGCCCCCGCGGGCGCTGACCTTTCGAAGCGCGCCAAGCAGGGCATCATCCTCGCAATCATGCTTGCCCTCTTCTTGGGTGCGCTAGACCAGACCATCGTCGGCACCGCTCTGCCGCAGATCATTACCGACCTAAGTGGTGCAAATCTCTACACGTGGGTGGTAACGATCTACCTCCTTGCCAGCACCGTGACCGTGCCGATCTACGGCAAGCTTTCCGACATGTATGGTCGCAAGCCACTGCTGCTCGCCGGCGTTGGGCTCTTCCTGATCGGCTCAGTGCTCGCTGGGCTCTCGCAGAACATTGAGCAGCTGATCATCTTCCGCGGCATTCAGGGGCTCGGCGCGGGAGCGCTCTTCCCGATTGCCTTGGCAACGATCGGCGATCTCTATTCAGCAAAGGAGCGCGGTCGATATCAGGGGCTCTTCGGCGCCGTCTTCGGGCTCGCTAGCCTCATCGGCCCAGCGCTCGGCGGCTGGCTCACCGACACCTTTAGCTGGCACCTGATCTTCTATGTGAACCTGCCGATTGGCCTGATCAGCATTGCGATCATCTTGGTTGAGCTTCCAACAATCAAGGGGCGTGCCAACCAGAAGATCGACTTCTTGGGTACGTTGGTGTTTGCCGCGGGCATCATTCCGGTGCTGATCGGTCTCACCAACGTTCAGACGAGCGACTTTGCAACGCCGGAGGTCGCAGGCCTTATCTCGCTCGGGTTGGCGCTACTTGGCCTCTTCTTGTTCATTGAGGCGAAGGTTCAAGAGCCGATCATCCCGCTTGAGCTCTTCCGTAACCGCACCTTCACGGCAGCTGCTGCGGCCTCGTTCTTCGCCTCGTTTGGGTTCTTCTCGGCAGTCATCTTCTTGCCGCGCTACTTCCAGTCCGTGCTTGGCGAGTCGGCGACAAACTCCGGATATGCAACGCTCCCGCTCCTGTTGGGCGTGATCATCAGCTCCGTCGCCGCAGGACAGATGGTCGCGCGACGCGGTCGATATAAGTCGCTCATCCTTGGGGCGATCTTGCTCGTTGCTGCAGCCTCTGTGCTGCTAACAAACATCAAGGCGGACACCGATCCATGGGTTCTGCGCCTCTGGATGTTCCTCGCCGGTCTCGGCATCGGGCCAACCCTCTCGGTCTTTACGATCGTGGTGCAGAACGCCGTGCCGTTCAAGTTCCTCGGCGCGGCAACGTCGAACCTCACCTTCTTCCGCCAGGTTGGCGGTTCGGTAGGCTTGGCGCTCGTTGGCTCCTATTTCGGTGGGCAGCTCGTGACCTCCATCCCCGCGGAGTTGGCGACGGCGGCGCCTGCGGGCACCTTCACCCCCTTCTTCACCGCGATCGGCGGTGATCTCGCACAGCTCACCAACGTTGGCGGGCAATTCGACCAGGCCCTGATCAGCCTGATCCCCGTGCAGTACCTCGACGCCTTCTTCACGGCAATCAAGGCTGGTATCGCCGATGCGATCGGCGCAATCTTCTGGCTCTCCGTGGTGGCCAGCCTTGTGGCGTTCGTCGCCGCGACGCTGATCGAGGAGATCCCGCTCCGTGGCGGAGCGAAGGGCGCGCCAACCGAAATGTGAGTGGCTCCGGGCGCGCCCCGTGTTGGGGTGCGCCCGGTTCACACCCTCGACACAGTTCCACCCCTATGATTGGCGCATGAGCGCCTGGTTCACCGTTGCCGTCTCCCCGAAGGTAGGCAGTTTGGCCGCCGTTATCGCCGCGCTCGCTTCAGCCGGCATTGCGGTAGAAGGAGTCATGGGAGCACCAGAGGCAGACGGCTCACTGCATCTCGGCGTTCCCGACGCGCAGCTTCCCACTGCGATCGCCGCGCTCACCGGGCTCGGGCTTCACCCGGTCACTGAATCGTCCGATCCCACCGGCGAGGCTGGGGCACCACTCGACGCGGGGATCATCGGCGCGATCTTGCGCGGACCTCGCTCCTAATCTCTCAAACGTCTATGGCGTCGGGCACCCTTCGCATCGCCACTTGGAACGTCAACGGCCTCCGAGCCCGAGCCGAGCGTGTCGCAGCGTGGCTCGATTCCACGCAGCCAGACATCGTCATGTTGCAGGAGACGAAGTGCGATCCCTCGCAGGTTCCCGAAGGGCTCTTCTCCACTCGATCGTATGAGGTTGCCGCCCTCGGGGCTGGAGGTCGCAACGGCGTCTTGATCGCCTCTCGCCATGGGCTGAACGATGTCGAGGAGAGCATCGCCGACTACGCGCCGAAGAACCACGACGCGCTGCTCCCCGACCTCCTGAGCGAACCGCGCCTGATCAGTGCTCTCTGCGGCGGTCTGAGGGTGGCATCGGTCTACGCGCCGAACGGACGCGAGGTCGACGCACCGCACTTTCACGCCAAGTTGCACTGGTACGGTGCACTGCGCGCATGGTCGGCGGAGAGTATGACCGAAGCCGCGCCGCTACTCCTTGGCGGCGACTTCAATGTCGCTCCGACGGATGCCGATGTGTGGGACCCGGGCGCACTGGTCGGCGCGACCCATGTCACTCCGCGGGAGCGAGAGGCATGGAGCGCCCTGGTCAATCTCGGCCTAATCGACGCCGCACAAGCCGTCGCCCCAGACGGGGAGCGCGCGCCGTTCACTTGGTGGGATTACCGTGGTGGTGCGTTCCATCGCGGTTGGGGGATGCGCATCGATCACCTGCTCGTCGAGCCACGCGCCGGAGAGATTCTCTCGAGCGGCGTGGACCGCGATGGACGAAAGGGCGAGTCCCCATCGGACCATGCTGCGTTGCAGATCGACCTGGCGCGACCAGCATGATCACCGAACGCCTACCTGCGCACACTCCTGACTCTGCCGCGGAGTCGATACCTCGAGCCGCGGCGATCATTCGCTCTGGTGGACTTGTCGCCTTCCCTACTGAAACCGTCTATGGCTTGGGGGCGAACGCCTTCGATGCGCCAGCGCTTGCGCGCATCTTTGAGGCGAAGGGGCGCCCAACCTTTGATCCACTCATCGTTCATATCGCCGATCGTGATGACCTTGCCCGGCTCTTTAGCGAAGTCACGCTTGCTGATCCGCGTGTCGCGCTCCTCGCCGATCTGTTCTGGCCCGGCCCACTGACGTTGGTCGGCGCGGCACGAACCGAGGTTCCGGGCCTGGTACGTGCCGGCCTTGAGACGGTCGGCGTGCGTCTGCCACGACACGAGACGGCGCGCGCGCTGATTCGGGCAGCTCAAACACCGATCGCCGCGCCAAGCGCCAATCGATTCGGTCGCCTTTCACCCACCTCCGCCGAACATGTGCTTGAGCACCTTGATGGGCGCATAGACGCCGTGCTCCTCGGGGAATCGACCGATATCGGCGTGGAGTCGAGCGTGGTCGCACTCGATGGGCGTTGGCCCGCACGACTATTGCGACACGGGGGCATCCCGCTAGAGGATCTCGAGCACGCCCTCGCCGATCACGGTGGCATCGTTGCAGCCGCGCCAACGGCGCGTCCCGGCACACCACTGCAGGCGCCTGGCATGACTGAGTCGCATTACGCACCAGTCGTGCCACTCGTCTTGGTAGCGGCGGACTTCCCTCCGGATGTGTCGGAGTGCGCGCTCCTTGCCCCTGATCGTGCGACCCTCACAGACCTTGAAGGGCGTGCTGCCGCAGCCGGCGCCACGGTTCATGCGCGGGTTGCACTCTCTGAAGCGCTCGATCCCGTCGCCGCGGCTGCTCACCTCTTTGAACGACTGCACGAACTGGAAGCTGTTCTGACTCGCCGCGCCGCTCCTACCGCGAGAATCATTGCCGCCCCCTATCCTGAGGGCGGCCTCGGTTCGGCGATTGCGGACCGCCTTCGCCGCGCGGCGGCCACGCCGCAGTAAGGGGAACCGCATGACGACTCCGCGCAGCAACTGGCTCTCGCAAGCGATCACGGCCGATGCCTTGAAGCGCTTCCCGCAATCCATCGCCGGCCAGGCGATCTTCGCCACGGGCCTCGTGATGATGCTTGCCGCGGGCGTCGGCTTGCCCTCGTGGGAGATCCTGCATCAGGGTCTCAGCAAGCAGCTCGGCATTCAAATCGGCACCGCTGCGCAGTTGAGCGGAATCTTCGTGCTGTTGCTCTGGATCCCACTTCGCCAGCGCCCTGGTCTGGGCACGCTGAGCAACATCGTGGTGATCGGCTGGATCATGAACGTGGAGATTGCCCTCCTTGACTTCCTCGCCGTCCCTTCGGCGGCAGAGATCGCGGCGCAGCCACTCCTCGCTGGAGCGCTGGCAATCGCCGGCACGGCCGTGGTGGGGGTCGGCTCAGGCATCTACATCGGCAGCGGAAACGGCCCTGGGCCACGAGATGGACTCATGACCGGGCTGCACCACCGCACCGGTCAAGCCATCTGGAAGATGCGCACCGCCATCGAGGTCGTCGTCGGTGTCTTGGGGATCGTGCTCGGCGGAACGTTTGGCTTCGGCACGATCTGGTTCGCCTTCACGATTGGGCCGCAGGTGCAGTTCTGGCTCGGCAGGCTCGACCCAAGTGGCCGCGCGAAACGGCAGGCGGCATCCGGTGATCGGCAGTAGAGCGTCGCTCCTAGCGCGGGAGGATAGCGTCGATCGCGATCGCCGCGAAGATCAGCGTGAGGTAACTGATCGAGAAGCGGTAGAGGCGCGTCGCGCCACGAAGTAGCCCGTCGCCGAGCACATCGCTGCGCAAGCGCCAGGCTCGGAACAAGAAGACTCCGCCGCCGACGACCGCCACCGCGAGATAGACAAGGCCCATCCCTGCTACCGCCCAAAGCATCAGGCTCATTGCGACGAGCAAGATCGTGTAGAGCCAAATCTGTCGCGCCGTCTCCGCAGGTCCCGCCGTAACAGGGAGCATCGGCACGCCTGCCGCGGCGTAATCGGGACCGATTCGCAGCGCTAACGCCCAGAAGTGCGGCGGCGTCCAATAGAAGACCAGACCGAAGAGCAGGATCGGCACGAGCGATACGTCGCCGGTTACCGCCGCCCAACCAATGACGGGCGGGAGTGCGCCAGCTGCTCCCCCAATGACGATGTTCTGTGGGGTGGAGCGCTTCAAGATCAAGGTGTAGACCAGCACGTAGAAGGCGATGGCGAGGAGCGAGATAAACGCCGCCATCACCGTCGTCGTAAGGGCCAAGAAGAGGAAGCTCGCAACGCCGAGCGCACTAGCGAAGAGGAGTGCCGCACCAACACTGATTCGACCGGTCACGAGCGGGCGTGCTGCAGTTCGTACCATCTGTGCGTCGATATCGGCATCGATGATGCAATTGAACACGTTGGCACTGGCCGCGCTGAGGGTGCCACCAACAAGCGTCGCTGCAATGAGAGCGAGTGATGGGAGTCCATGCGCTGCGAGCAGCATCGCCGGCACGGTCGTGATGAGGAGGAGTTCGACGATTCGGGGCTTCGTCAGGGCGATGTACGCGGAGATGGTTTCGCGGCGGCTCTGGGTCATTCGCCCAGTGCCACCAGCTGGGCCATCCGATGCGCTACCTCCCGCAGCACGCCCTTCGAGGAGCGCGATGGAGGCGGCACCAACGGTGAAGATCCAGATGATCGTTGCCAGGGCGACGTGAAGCGTCTGAGTCCACGGGGCAAGCTTGGTAAAGATTTGCACCGCGCCGATGAGGCACTGCACGGCGAATACCACCACGGCGTAGGTGAGCAGCTGGCGCACGCGTGCCGGGCTCCCCTGCTCGCGGCGAACGATCCAGAGTGCCGAGATCAGGACGAGCGCAACGATCGCCGTGGCATATCGGTGCACGATCATCGGCGTCGAGAGCTCGGTGATCGGCGGGAAGAGGGTGCCGCCCATCAGTGGCCAGTCTGGGTAGAGCAGGCCGGTGTCCGTGCCGGTCACATTCGATCCGAAGAGGAGGAGTGCATACACGGCGCCCGCGGCGACGATCGGCGCGACAACGCTTCCGCTCGCACGGCGAATGCCCATGAGCGATTCGTCGTAGCCACTGCGAGCGAGCACCCAGACCTGAAGGCCGACAAATGCCATCGCGGTCGCAAGGTGTGCCGTCACCGATTGCCCGGAGTTCGACTCCAAGACGGTTTGGCGGCCGAGCCACGCCTGGAAGAGTACGAGTGCGAGAAGGGCAATCGAGGCACCTTGCAGCGATCGACGACCCTTCAGGTTTCGCAGGGCGATGACGACCACGGAGAGCGCGAACAAGCCGATCAGCGCAGCGATCGCTCGATGGATCCACTCAAGCCAGGCCTTATAGGCAATGACGTCGCCTGAATCCGTCGTTGGTGGAATGATCTGCCCGTAGCAGAGGGGCCAGTCCGGGCAGCCCATCCCCGAGTCTGTTGCGCGAACGATGACGCCGATGACCACCAGGCCGATTGTGGCCCCGAGGAGAAGTTGGACTGCTCTGCGGAAACTCTTCATAGGTAGATGGTACGCCGACCCTCAGAAACGTGGGATACAGTGGAGTTGTGAACAAGTATCTGCGCAGCACCGTTCTCGCCACCCTCAGCGTTGCTCTGGTCGCTTGCGGGGGCGCCACTCCGACGCCGAGTTCCAGTGCAGCAGGGATCACACGCAGTGGCTGCGTCGAAGCATGGCCTGCGGCTGGCCAGGCGAGCTCCACTGGGCCACTCCCGCTCCTTGCGAACAGCGACCTTGCCCCAGGTGTGAATCGCCTCATTCTCGGACTCATCGACGGCGACGGATTCCCGCTCGGGTCCCCTACTTGGACGCTGAAGGGTGAAATCTTTGACATCACCACCGACGGCTGCACCCCGCTTGCCTCGGCAACGCCACTCCCTTTCACGTGGGCAATCACGGACGTCCGCGGTTTCTTTATCGGCGCCACCGAAATCCCGGTTGGCGCGCGTGAGATTGGTCTCGTAATAAGCGGTACCGATGCCACTGGTGCAACGGTGCTGGTCCGCTTCACCTCCTTTGTGCAGACAAGTGGCAC
>CAINNT010000175.1 GCA_903851225.1 uncultured Chloroflexota bacterium | reverse complement strand
CCTTGCCCGCAGCCTTCGCAGCGTTCATCGAGCCATTCGCCACCAGATCTTCATACGAGACGATCTCGGCCTTGATGAAGCCGCGCTGGAAGTCGGTGTGGATCACGCCGGCCGCCTGCGGCGCGGTCCAGCCTTGGCGAATCGTCCAGGCGCGCGCCTCCTTTGGCCCTGCGGTCAAGTAGGTCTGGAGGCCGAGATTCTTGAAGCCGATGCGCGCCAGCTGATCGAGCCCCGACTCAGTCTGACCCATGGATGCGAGGAGTTCGGCCGCTTCGGCGGGGGCGAGGTCCACGAGCTCGGATTCAACCTTGGCGTCGAGGAAGACCGCTTCGGCAGGTGCCACGAGCGCGGCGAGTTCGGCGCGGCGCGCAGGGTTGGTGAGGATCGCCTCGTCAACGTTGAACACGTAGATGATCGGCTTGGCGGTCAGGAGGCCGAGCTCCTTGATGGGCGCTAGGTCGAGGCCGGTCGACGAGAGGGGCTCGCCGCGGTTCAAGGCGGCGACGGCTGCATCAACCAGTGACAGCACCTCGGCGTCGAGCTTCTTCCCCTTCACCTCTTTCTCGTAGCGAGAACGTGACTTCTCGAGGGTCTCGAGGTCGGCGAAGATCAGCTCGGTGTTGATGGTGCCGATGTCACTCTTGGCATCGACCTTGCCGTCGACGTGGATGATGTCTTCGTCGGCGAAGGCGCGCACCACCTGGGCGATCGCGTCGGCCTCGCGAATGTGCGACAAGAACTTGTTGCCGAGCCCCTCCCCCGTTGATGCGCCGCGCACGATGCCGGCGATGTCCACGAACGAGACGGGTGCAGGCAGGATCTTCTCAGAGCCGAAGATCTCGGCGAGCTTGACCAGGCGTGGGTCGGGCAGGTTGACCACCCCAACGTTCGGCTCGATCGTGGCGAACGGGTAGTTCGCGGCCAGTACGTTGTTCTTGGTAAGGGCGTTGAAGAGCGTCGACTTGCCAACGTTCGGGAGCCCCACGATGCCAATCGTCAATGCCATGCAGCGCAGTATAGGGGCGACCTTCTGGGGGGGTAGGATGAAGAGATGAGCAGTCATCGCGTTAAGCCAGGCAAGGAGCCGAAGCTCCACAAGATCGACACGGCTGGTACCCCCGACTGGTCGGATGGACGTGAGGCCGGCGAAGCACGCATGCTCGAGTTGAATCGCGAACTCGAAGTGCTGCAAGAACTCCTCTACGCCGAAGGGAAGCGCCGCGTGTTGGTGGTGTTGCAGGCGATGGACACAGGCGGCAAAGATGGCGTGATTCGACACGTGTTCGACGGAGTGAATCCAATCGGCGTCCGCGTCGCAAGCTTCAAGCAGCCGAGCACCCTTGAGCTATCGCACAACTATTTGTGGCGCTACTTCCAGCAGCTACCGAAGCTCGGTGAGATCGTGATCTTCAATCGCTCGCACTACGAGAGCGTGCTGGTCGAGCGCGTGCATGAGCTTGTGCCAAAGAAGACGTGGAAGCGTCGGTACAGGCACATCGTCGAGATGGAGCAGGCGATCGTCGACGAGGGTACGACCATCATCAAGTTCTTCTTGCACATCTCCAAGGCCGAACAGAAACTGCGCCTACAGGCTCGCCTCGACGACAGGTCAAAGCTCTGGAAGTTCGCTCCGGGTGACGTGGCCGAGCGCGAACGCTGGAGTGACTACATGGAGGCCTACGAGGAGGCGATTGAGCGCACCAGTACCGACGATGCTCCCTGGTACGTGATTCCTGCAGATAAGAAGTGGTATCGCGACCTGGTGATCTCACAGATCATCGTTGACACGCTCAAGGGACTGAATATGCAGTTCCCGAAACCCGCGAGCGGGCTCGACTCGATCGTGATCCCCGACTAGTTACTTCGGCTCGAGCACCAGCGAGACGCTGTTGATGCACCAGCGCTGATCGGTTGGTACGTCGTACCCTTCTCCTTCAAATACATGTCCCATGTGCGAGCCACACTTGGCGCAACGCACCTCGGTGCGAATGCGCGGCGCAAGCGAGCGATCCTCGATCAGCTCGACAGCGTCGGCGGAGGTCGGCGCGTAGAACGACGGCCAGCCACACCCAGAATGGAACTTCGTCTCGCTGCGGAAGAGCTCGTTCCCGCACGCCTTGCACTTGTAGACGCCAACCGTTTCGGTGTCGGTGTACTCGCCGACGTGCGGTGCCTCGGTCGCGGCGCGGCGAAGCACCTCAAAAGAGAGCTGGTCAACTCGAGCGCGAAGCTCCGCCTCGTCGATCTGAATCGGATATGCGCCAGCGATCGGCGCCGTCTCCGGCCACTCGTGGGATGGGAAGGGCACACCGGTTTGGCTGTGACAGTCGTACCCCTTCGGATTCTTCTCGAGATAGCGCTGGTGGTACTCCT
>CAINNT010000174.1 GCA_903851225.1 uncultured Chloroflexota bacterium | reverse complement strand
CTGACGCACCTTTCAACGGCGGCGGCACTCGCGGCGGTACGTGCGGCACAGGGTGAGGGGCTACCGCTCACCTGTGATGTGACGCCGCACCACTTCGCGCTCACCGATAGTTGGATTGCCGGCGATCGACGCTGGGCTTGGGAGGTTCCAGTCGGCGACGAGTTCCTCGTCCCACTCGCTAACGCCTTCGATTCACATCTTCGCGTCTGCCCGCCACTCCGCAATGCTGGCGATGCGGCCGCTTGTCGCGAAGCGTTGCGCGACGGCACAGCACTAGCGATTGGCACCGATCACGCACCGCACTCGCGCGAGAAGAAGGAGGTGGAGTTCGGCCTCGCCGCCAATGGGATCGCCGGCATCGAGACAAGCCTGAGCGTTGCACTCGCTGCGCATCGTGCCGGGGAGCTCTCGCTCGCAACGGTCGTCGCCGCACTCACAACTGGACCAGCACGACTCCTCGGTATCACTGCAACGGGTGTGACCCAGGGTGCCGCGGCATCGTTCGTGGAGGTCGACTTCGCCGCGAGCTGGCGTCCGAGCCGCGCGACGCTCCGTGGACGAAGCATCAATACGCCCCTGATTGATCGCGAACTCCCTGGTGTAGTGCAGCGAACTGTTCTAGAGGGCCACCCCGCCTACCAGAAGTAAGTTGGGATCTGCGCCACAATAGGGTCATGAGCAGCACGCGCGCGCCAGAGTCCATGCCCGAATACAAAGGGGGGCCACTCGACGCCGACCGCGGACCGGGCCTCGGATGCTTCTGGATCCAGGTGGTTGGACTGGTCATTGCGATGATCCTGGCGCCGCTCTCGGCGGTGCTGAACTGGCCCGCCCCGATTGCGATCGGGCTCCTCTTCCTTGTGGTGATCCTGCTGCTCCTCGTGGGGCAGACCTCGATCTTCCTGCTGCGCCTCGTCGCCGCCGATCGGAAGGGGCGCCGCGCACCGATGCGCAGCGCCACCAGGACGGTCGGGCAGCTCGAGGATGAGTCAACGGGCGACAAGGGGAGCGGCGGCGTGGGAGAATCTCGCTGATGCCAGTGCTTGCAACCTACTTCTCGATCCGACGGGGGCGTGACCCTTTCTTTAAGTTTTTCATGCGTACGCTCTTCCCACGCACGGTGAAGGAGTACGAGAAGAAGTTCGGGATCAAGTTCATCGGCTGGTACAACGTCGCACACGGCTGGGACTTTGACAACGTGATCATGTTCGATCTTCCCGACTACGGCACCCTCGATAAGCTCGAGGCCGACGAATCTTCGCGCGCCCTCGGCCATCGTGCCGGGGAGTGGATGTTTGAGCGCCACCACTCCATGTTCCTGCGCGAGCGACTCTCATCAGATTTGGAGTACACCGGCTGATGATCTTCGGTCGAAAGCCAAAGGTTGAGGGCCTTCCTGTCGAGGGAGCCCCCGCGATCTCGCAAGATCTTGCGCGCCGATTCGCTGACGCCGCTGAGGCGGCTGGGTCAGAACGTCTTCTCGCGATTGAACATGCAACCGATCGGCTCAACCGCTACCTGCGGGAGCATCGCAGCGTTCTTCAAGCTGCGAGCCCGCTGATCCTTGCAGGAACAGTCGACGCGGCCGAACTCGTGCTCGAGGGCGACGATGGCTTCACCATGCGCTCAACCGATGCGGAGGGCACCACTTCGATGGATCGCGTGAGCATCTCTGAGGTCGTTGAGCTTTGGGGCGCCGCGGACCTCTATGACCGAATCGAAGCGGCGCTACGGGCAGCTGCTGGACTGTCGCCACGGCCAACCGGTGCAATCGTGGCCGGCCTCGGCGTGGCCGGGGACGACCGCGCGTCGGTCTAGATCACGATGGGCAGCACGCCCGTCGCTGGCGAACTTCTCGCGATTGGTGAACTAGCCCCCGGGCGCATCGCCCTTGAGTTTCGCGCGCCAGGGCTCATTGCGGGCCTCCGCCCTGGCCACGCACTGCATCTTGTACGCCCTGAGTCGGGTGGCTATCGGCTGCGGCGGGTTGCCCCAGTTTCGCGCATTGACCTGCTCCGTGGCAGCGTTGAGGTTGCGCTGCAGCCACGTGCCGATGGGGGGCAGGACGCCCTCGCCGGGCTGCGCATCGGCGAGGTGATCGAGTTGATCGGTCCGATCGGTCAACCGATTCTCATCAACAAGGGCACGATGCGCCTACTGCTCATCACTGACGGTGAAGGGTTCGCCTGGGTTCGCGCGCTGGCGGACGCGTCGACGCGTGCCGGGATCAGCGTGACGATGCTTCAGCAAGCGGACACCGCGGCAGACTTACCCCCAGCGAGCCTCCTCCCAGAAGGGGTGGAGATCGTCGTCGCCACGCTCGATGGCAGCATCGGCCACCGAGGCACCGTCTCCGAACTGCTCGCCGAGTACGCCTCCTGGGCCGATCAGGCGGTCGTCGCAGGTGGCGCAGATATTCGCGCCGCGGCAACATCTGCTGCCCTGCGGCGCGGCACAGCAGATCGCACCACCGCGAGCGGTGCGCCTGTGCGCACTCGCGCCGCAACGCGCGGGGATCGTGCCCCGTGGCTCCAGGCGCTGCTCTCCCATGAGATTGGCTGTGGCACTGGTGCGTGCGGCGGTTGCACCATTGCAACGCGCGCCGGCCAGGTGCGCCTCTGTCGCGAAGGACCGGCGATTGACCCAATAGGTTCCGCGTCTAAGGGCGGTGCTTGAGTGCCGCCACGTAGACGCGCGAAGGTTGCTGTGCCGCACACGACTCGAAGCGCGCAAGCGTCAGATCTGAGAAGCGAGCGGATCAACCCCATGACCATTGACCTTGCGGTCACACTCGGCAGCGAGCATCCGCTGCGGTTGGAGCGACCGATTGTTGTATCTAGTGGGCCACTCGGATTCGGCGGCGAGGCGGGCGCCGCGATCGACCTGCGAGATGTTGGACTCTTTGTAGTGCGCGGCATCTCGCTGCGGCCGCGGTTTGGCGGCCTCATGCCACGACTGGTTGAGGTTCCAGGAGGTCTCATGCATGCGGTGAACCGGGAGAACCCCGGCGCAGATGAGGTGATAGATCGACACGGTGCGAGTTGGCGTTCGGCCCCATGCGCGGTTGCCCT
>CAINNT010000173.1 GCA_903851225.1 uncultured Chloroflexota bacterium | reverse complement strand
CTGCAAAGAAGGCTGCTCCTAAGGCCGCCAAGAAGGCAGTGAAGAAGGTTGCCAAGAAGGCTGCAAAGAAGGCTGCGAAGCCAGCTGCTGCACCAAAGGCCGCCAAGAAGGCGAAGAAGTCGAAGAAGGCTGCGAAGGCAGCTGCTGCGACTCCTGCTGCCGGCACCGGCTGGAGCATCTTCGGCAAGTAAGCCGAATCGCATCGCGCGTTCGCGCGCGACACGCGACGTTCGTTAGAACGACAAGAGACCCCGCACCGCAAGGTGCGGGGTCTCTTTTTTGGTGCAACTTGGTTAGCGCTTAACGACGAGCGCGCTTTCGAGCCGTACCGTCTTCCATTCGCGACTGCAACTGGTACATGGAGAAGTGATACGACTCCTTGCGGAAACGTTCATGGGTCGGCCTGTTCCACTGCTCCGCCTCGTTGAGGAGTTCGGTGACGAGCTTCGCCAGCTCACGATCCTCCCCCGCATAGGTTGCGATACGGCGAGCGACCTTCACCATGACCGCCTGGGCGCGTTCATAGTCACCGTGGCGATTGAGGTCAATCGCCCGTTCACGGGCATCAGCCGCGTAGAGCTGGGCGACCACCCGGTCGACCACCCGATTGCGTGGCTGAGCATCGTTCTCCGCGGAACCGGCATAGGTCCAGGTGTATCCCTGTTCCTGATGCACCTTCCCCGCATCGTCCCGACCGGTGAGCACGGCCGTGAGCGCCACCTGATCCCCCTCGTAGCCGAGTGGCAGGCGAACCCGCAGCACCACCTCGCGCTCCTGGCTCTCGGTCAGGTCGCCAAGGGCTACCCGCAGTTCACCGCGACGCGACGTCACGTCGCCCGCACTGAGCAGCTGAATGTCGGCACCTGGCACGGTGATCACCACATGCGCGTCGCGCAGGGTGACCTCAAGGGCCTCACCGATGCACTCTGCAATGGCCTTGCCGATCTGGTCAGGGTCGCCGGCGTACTGCGCCGGGCCACCACCGCCATTAGCGATTGCCGACATGAGGGCCTCGTCGAAACCGTCGCCGATGCCGAGCGTCGCGGTGCTCACCCCGCGAGCGCGAAGCTCTGACGCGTGACGCGCCAACTCTGCCGAGTCGGTCACGCCTGCGTTGGCGTGCCCGTCGGAGATCAAGATCACGCGTCGCACAATATCCGCATCCGCGCCGCCGCCAACCTCCTGGGCACCAGTGAGGTAGCCATCGCACAGATTTGTGTTCGCCCGCGCCTCGATCATCGGAATTGCGGCCTTCGCTGCGCTACGTCCCTCGGTTACTCCGGTCAGAGAGACCGGCGTCTCCACGCGATCGTCAAACGAGATGACCGCAAACTCGTCACGCCCCGAGAGCATGTCGATGCCATCGAGGATCGCCTTGCGGGCGTAACGGATTGGCTCACCCTGCATGGAGCCCGAGCGGTCCAGAACGAAGCCGATGCGAACGGCTGGGCGTTCGCGCTTGCTGGTGACCGGTGGTGCCACCACGGTGATCTTGATGAACCGCGAGCTGTGCGCTGCAGTGCGAGCGAGGAGGCGGTCCCCCTCGATTTCGAACAGGGTGCCTGCGGCACCAGTCGTCTTGCTGGTCATTGTGACCCTCCTTCTGTTGCCTCCTTCTGGAGGCTTTGATCTGATGGGGTGACGGGGTCAGCCCCGCCGCCGCGGCTCCACTTCAAGGGGTCGACGCGGCGAACCCCTTACGAATTGCCTCGGGGCCGGGGACCGAAGATCCGCTCCGCCTCCTCTAATAGGTTGTCGAGCAGCCGATTCTCTTCGCGGGTCATGGGGCGACGGGCGTGCACCTCGATGGCATCCGAAAGGGGGATGCGCTCCCAGGTGGCTCGTGAGAGCGGTTGCTTCTTGGTTGGTGCGCTGCGCTGAAAGGTTGGCAGCGCCTGGGAGAGCATCGAGACTGCAACCCCCCGACTATTGAGGACGGCGGCCGCATAGTCAGCGGCGCTCCCCTTCGACGATCTGCTGCTTGGAACCGGGGTGCCATCGAGGAGTCGCTCGAGCTCCTCATCGGGCACGCCGCGGAGGCGGTTGGCTACCTCGGCGAGCGGCAAATGCTCGCCCCGCAGGCGCTGGGCCAACTTGGCACGATCGAGAAATGCCTGTGGATAGCGCGTGCCAGAGCCGCGACCGAAGCCTGGGAGGATGCGATACGGATGGCCCATCCATGAGCGCAGCACCCGGAGATCGACGCCAACCTGTGTGGCTACCTCCTTGAGCGAGTAGGTCTGCTCGGTGACTGGGGCCAGAGTGAGCGCTTCCGCTGCGCTCTTGCGTGGTCGCTTGGGAGTGGGCTTTGGGCTCATGGGGCTATTGTACATATGACGTGTTAAATGTCAATAGGGGCCGTTGTCCCCTATCCCTTGAGCGTGGATCGACCGTTACTACCCGCGATCACCGAGCTGATGCGCGAGCGTGTCAACGATGAACCAGCCAGGTGCGGCGCGCATCGCCGCCATCCACTCTTCTGGAACGGCGGCAGCGCCGTAGCGAATGCCCGCGAGTCCACCCGCGATGGCGGCCGTTGTATCGGTGTCGTGCCCGTACGAGATGGCCAGCTCCACCACATCGCGGAAACTGCCCCCCTGCTCCAATGCCGTGAAGGCGCTGAGGAGGCTGTCCGCCACGTAGGCGTGACCTAGCCCTGACTTGTGAACGAGGCAGGTGGCGATCAGCGCTCGCTTCTCGGGGGCATCCGCGTAGAGGCGCTCAAGCGTTGCCACTGCCCAGTCGATCGCGGGGCGAGGTGCTTCACCACGAAGCAGCGCGCGGGCAACCAGCACATAGATGGCCGATGCAACCACGACGCGTGGATGGGCGTGGGTGACCTTCGTGCCCGCCTCGGCGCGGGCAACAAGCTCGGCGTCGCTCAGGTCACGACCCATGAGCGCGACGGGCAAGATGCGCATCAGGCCGCCGTTGGATTGAGACTGTTCCCCGTCACTCCCCGCCTTTGCAGCTGGAGTGCCGGCGCGAATGCGATCAAGTGCCGCCGTGGTGGCAAACCCCGAGTCGAAGCAGACGCCAGTCGCCGTGTAGCGCGCGTCGTCGAACCAGGCCAAGAAGCGTCGGCCCTGATCATCAAGATCCCAGCCAACTTCCAAGAGCGACTCAAGGAGGGCGAGGGTCATGGAGCCATCGTCGGACCACGTTCCGGGTGGCTGTTCAAATGTTTGGAAGCCGATCGCGGGTGTCGGTCGCGGTGCGGTGTTCGCTGGCTGAAACTCCCATGGCACGCCGATTGCATCACCCACGATCACGCCAAGAAGCCCACCAATAAGACGCTGTCGATCGTTTGGTTGCGGTTCACTCATTGACCAACACCCTCTCGCCATCGCGCATGAACTGCCCCTCGCAGTTGGGGCATTCGAGTTCAGGATCGTTGCCTCGTACGACGCAGCCGCCGAGAGCGACCCGACCCATCTCGGATTCGTGTCGGAGGTCGGGACCGGGTAGCCCATACACGATGGGGAGCAGACTCCCCGTCTTGCAGGTTGGGCAGGTTGATCCCTTGCGTAGCGTGGTGCTCATGAGATCCTCCGCCGATTTGCCGTGCGGTTCTTGAGGATGTCGATCAGCGCCTTCGGGAGGGATGGTGGCGTTGCTGGTTCGGCGCGACGTGGCCGCGGTGTCCCGGGCGGCAGGTGCCGGGCAAAGGAGGCGGCGAAATCGATCTCTTCGGATTCGGTTGCCGCCTCTTCCAAGAAGACGGGGGTGCGCGCCTCGAGCTTGTTGATGAGATCGACGATCTCGGGACTCATGGGGGCGGCGGTGATCAGGAGGCGCTCGCTGGGGTAGCCCCAGGCGCAGTAGGCGGTCTCCCCCGCCACGTAGACGCTCATCAGTCGGCCACGCTCCTGTGGCTCTTCGTTGGGAACATCGGCGCGGACTCGGCTAGGGGTAGGTCGCATTGGGACTCCTTCCACTTCGGGGTCGGCGATCGGCGGCGCCGTCGCGGACCCATCACCTCCACACCGTACCCGCCACCTGTGCCACCAGAGTGGCACGGCGATTTGGGAGTTAATAGCCGCGGCGGACCATCTCGATGAAGATGCGGCCGGCGGTGCGGGCGTCAGTCTCAGCCCGGTGTGGCTGCCCCTCAACCTGGATACCGAGTTCGGCCACCGCTTCACTCAGCTTCGGCCACTTCTCGCTCTCGGGGACCAGGTTCACCATGGTGCAGTACTGCTTCGAGGGCGGCACGAAGACGCCGAGCCAACGCAGGCCGTTGCGGTCGAACTCCATGTTGTGTGCGACGACGAGTTCGGCCCCCTGCAAGGCGTCGGTCATCTGCTGGCGCGCCACGCCGCGATCAACCCCCGCCACGTCGATCAACTCTGGAGTGATCTTGGTGAGGTTAATGATGTATTCGGAAATGGCAGTCTCT
>CAINNT010000172.1 GCA_903851225.1 uncultured Chloroflexota bacterium | reverse complement strand
CGGCCAACTTGCGGTCGAGCACGAGTTCGGAGTTGCCCGTTCCCTTGAACTCTTCGTAGATCACGTCGTCCATCTTCGAGCCTGTATCAACAAGGCAGGTGCCGATGATGGTGAGCGAGCCACCCTCCTCGAGCTTTCGCGCGGCGCCAAAGAAGCGCTTCGGAGGGTAGAGCGCAATCGGATCGATACCACCGGAGAGCGTTCGGCCGGATGGCGGAAGTGCCAGGTTATAGGCGCGCGCCAGTCGGGTGATGGAGTCGAGCAACACGACCACATCAGCACCCGCCTCGGTGCGGCGCTTCGCGATCTCAAGCGCCATCTCAGCGACATGGGTGTGATTCTCGGTCGGCTCGTCGAACGTCGACGAGATGACCTCGCCCTTGACGGAGCGGCGCATGTCGGTGACCTCTTCGGGTCGCTCACCGATGAGGCAGACCATGAGGGAGATCTCTGGATAGTTTGCCGTCACACCTTGGGCAATCTGCTTGAGCAGGCTCGTCTTACCCGCCTTCGGAGGCGAAACGATCAAGGCGCGCTGCCCCTTTCCGAGCGGGTTGACCAAGTTGATGAGTCGCTGCGAAAGGTTCGATGGAACCGTCTCAAGGTTGATCAGTTCAATCGGATGATTGGAGTGAGGTCGCCGAAGTGCGGTCGTCGTCGCGCCGATTCCGGGTCGGTGCCGGAGACGATCTCGACGCGCAGCATCCCCCAGAACTTCTCGCCTTCACGTGGCGCACGGATGACGCCGCCGACGGTGTCGCCCTGGCGCAGGCCGAGTCGGCGCACCATTGGCGACGGGATGTAGACATCGTCGGCACTTGGAAGGAGGCCGTTGCGTCGAATGAAGCCGTAGCCGTCGTCGACAATCTCGAGGATGCCCTCTGCCCAGATCTGACCCTGCTCGTCGGCTTGTGCTTTCAGAATCTTCTGAACCACCGCGGCAAGCTCCTCTTGCTGCGTGATCTCTACTCCGAGCTTCTTTGCTGCAGCAATGAGTTCAGTCGCCTTCATGTTGGCAAGTGCGGCGAAGGTCACGAGACCTTCGGCAGCGAGATCAGCCTCGGAGAGCACCTCGACATCGGCAGGAAGTGCGCCATGTGGCATGCGCATGGAGTTTGGATTCGGTCCGCCGCGGCGGGGTGGTCGTCGTGGGCCGCGGTTACGTCCGTCGTTCATATCAGTCGCATACCTTCCTCTGCGTTTGGGGTGGATTCATCCCTAGTGCGCGAGACTGCGCTGCGATCGCGGTGCAGTTCGGGGGGATGAGCGAACTCTACGGCAGCCGTTGCCGCTCGTCAAGAGCCCGACGTTTCGGGCCCGCGCCTACTTCCCGGAGGTAGCCTTTGCCCAGTCCGACTTGAAGATCGCGATCCCCTTATCGGTGAGAGGGTGCTTTGTCATCTGCTCCAAGACCTTCAGCGGCATCGTTGCGACATGCGCCCCCGCCAGTGCCGACTCGGTGACATGTCGTGGGTGACGAATCGAGGCGGCGAGGATCTCGCAGTG
>CAINNT010000171.1 GCA_903851225.1 uncultured Chloroflexota bacterium | reverse complement strand
AGCCTTCGACCTGATGGTTGCCGACCGCTACGCCGCCGACGGAAAGCGAACGTCTCGCGGTTGGGCCGCTGGCCTTGCTCCTGGCGACATGGAGGGGATCGACTTCAGCGATCGCCAAGCGGCTCGTGCCGCCATCGCCGCAAAACTCGCTGCCGCCGCCGAGTAGCCACGTGACGACGCCGCAGCACGACAAGCAGGCGGCCCACTTCCCCGTTCCAACGAGTGACGCACATACACTAACGGCCGACGAATATCTCTCGCCTGAGATCTACGAACGAGAACGTAAGGCGATCTTCAGCCGCACCTGGCAGATTGTGGCGCGCACCGCCGACCTCACGCGCCCAGGCGACTTCGTTCCGGCCAACATTCTCGACGAGCCGATTGTCTTGGTGCACGGCCTCGACGGCACGATCTCTGGGTTCCACAACGTTTGTCGCCACCGCGCCGGTCAGGTGGCGCTGAGCAAGGGGAATCGCAAGAGTCTGCAGTGCCGCTATCACGGCTGGACCTACGGGCTTGATGGCGCACTGAAGAACTGCCCAGAAATGGACCAGACCAAAGGATTCCGTAAAGAGGATTTCGGCCTAATCCCCGTGCGCACAGCAGTCTTTGGGCCATTCATCTTCGCGAATCTCAGCGCCGATGCGCCACCACTCGAAGAGGTGCTTGGCGCAATACCGAGCGAGATTGCCGCCGCGGGGTTTCCAATGGATGAGATGCAGCTCGTTGAGCGCCGCGACTACATCGTGGAGTGCAATTGGAAGGTCTACGTCGACAACTACCTTGAGGGATATCACATCCCGATCGCGCATCCTGACCTCTTCAAGGAACTTGACTACGACGCCTACAAGGTGGAGCCGTATCGCTTCTACTCCAAGTCGCTCGCACCGATTCGAGACTTAAAGGAGGGCGAGGTGCACGGCGTCGATCGCCGCTTCATTCGCAGTGGCGAGGGTGAAGATGACGCCCTCTACTACTGGTGCTTCCCAAACATGATGTTGAACCTCTATCCCGACAACCTCTCGCTCAACCTCGTCATCCCACTCGGGCCGAATCGAACCCTCACAATCTTTGAGTGGTATTTCGCTTCGCCGGGCACCGGTCCAGGCTGGGAGTCGATGCAGCAGGGGATCGCCTTCAGCGACCAGATTCAGCAGGAAGATATCGTCATCTGTGAGCAGGTTCAGCGGGGCCTAAAGTCGAGTGCCTACACCTCAGGCCGCTTCTCAGCGCTGCGCGAGAATGGGGTGCATCACTTCCAGTCGCTAGTCCGAGAGTTCCTCGCCTCCGAGGCGACGCCGCGTTGAGCGGGACTCGGGGCTAGGCGAGCCCCATCTCCCCCATTGGGCTCGACGGGCCTTCGCTGCGATCGCGCAACTTGAATCGGCGATCGGGCAGCTGCATCGGATTGTTGTTCAGCGCCGCGCGGGCCATGAGCTCGCCCACGATCGGGCCCTGCTTGTAGCCGTGTCCTGAACCGCCACCGGCGAGCCAGATCGCAGCGTTTTCAGGATGTCGATCAAGGACGTAATGACCGCTCTTGGTGCGCTCATGCTGACAGGCGCGCGTCTCCTTGATTGGCGCACTCTTCAGGATCGGGAATCGCACGGCACACTCCCTCGCACGCGCAATCGAGGTTGGATGCGCCTCATCGGGCCAGGCGCTCGGATCGAATCTGCCGGCATCAAACTCTGGACCAACCTTCACGCCGTGACCCTCGTCGTCGGGGATCCCCCAGACGCCGAGACCCTCGTCGATCCAGGTTGGGATTTCGCCGACACCCATGTTCGGCGCATCGAAGTAGATCGCGTCGCGTCGAACTGGGCTGATCGAAGCCTCCGCTTCGGCGCCGACCAGGTGCGGGAACAGCTCGGGGAGCCATGGTCCCGCCGCCCACACGGTTGCCCCAGCCGCAATCGGCAGGCCGTTCGCATCGAGCGCGCTGCCATCGGCTGCCGGCGTGGCGCGACCGCGCTCGATCACGCCGCCCTCGCGTTGCAAGATGCGCGCAGCGGCGCGAACACCATTCCCCGCCCGCAAGAAGCCGGCGGTTGGTTCGTAAAGCACTGAGGTGAGCCCGTCCAGGCCGAGTGTTGGCCAGCGGCGCAGCGCCTCGTCGGGAGTAATGCGTTCGCACGGTACGCCAACCTCGCGCATGCGCTCCTCGGAGTGGCCCTCCCAGATGCCATCACCTGAGATGAACCAGGCGACGCCGCTCTCGACGAAGATCTGCTCGCCGGCCGCCTCGCCAAGCTCTTTCCAGGCAACAAGCGCACGTTGCGTCCAGCCCATCAGCAACGAATCCTCGCCATGCGAGTGGCGGATGATGCGGCTGTAATCGCCTGAGGTGGTCTTGGGGCCGCCAGGCTCGCGCTCCTCGATCAGCCGGACGCTCGCGCCGAGTCGACGCGCCTGCAACGCAGTCCAGGTGCCCCAAACTCCGCCGCCCACGACGAGCAGATCTGGTATGCCGCCCATCGTGTCGCTACTTCTTCGTGCCGAGCGTTCGGAAGCGCGAGAGGAACTCCTTGGTACGTGGGTCCTTCGGCGCGTCAATCACCTGCTCTGGAGGCCCCACCTCGGCGAACTCGCCCTTGTCCATGTAGTAGACGCGGTCGGCGGCCTCGTGCGCAAAGTCCATCTCATGGGTGACCACGATCATGGTGCGCCCCTCATGCGCCAAATCCGCCATCACCTTCAGCACTTCGCCAACGAGGGTTGGGTCGAGCGCCGAGGTTGGCTCGTCGAAGAGCAGCACCTTCGGCTGCATGGTGAGTGCACGCGCAATT
>CAINNT010000170.1 GCA_903851225.1 uncultured Chloroflexota bacterium | reverse complement strand
GATGGGAAGTCCACCACATGCCCGACCCAATGAAAATGGATGACATCGCCCTGAAACACGAGCGGCGTGTAGGGAGTCTTCATCGCCAGCCGCACACCGATGAAGCCACCGCTGCGGCGCTTGCGACCGCGGCGATAGTAGCTGCGGAGAAGCCGGAGTTGCAGAGCCCGCGATGCCATGGTGGCACGCGCGCCGAGGCCGCCGAAAAGAGTCGTCGTGGGGAAAGGCCATGGTACTTCACGGGTTGCCGGTCCAAGCCTGACACCCGGCGGCTGCCTTCCCACCCAGAGTCGGCTGTCGACTCCGGCCGCCAACAAGCCGTCATGCAGCCGTCTCGCGGCGGTGGCTGAACCACCGGAGAGCAGCGTATTGATGTGGTCGATGATCACCGCATCGCTCCGGCGCAATGTGTATGCGGTCGCATACGGAGGCGACGCAGGATGGGATGGTGGCACACCCGTTGGACGGGCGTCAACGCGACAACACGCAGCGTTCTAGCGAATGTGCGACTCGATGAAGGCCTGATACGCCTGCCGATTCGTAGCGACCGCAAACTCCGTGCTGGCTGCCACCGCACGTTCGACGAGACCTTTCGTCCACGTCTCGTCCTCCAAGAGCCGCAGCAGCGTTGCCGCGAGGAGTTCGGTGGCCGGCTGATCACACACCGCACCGCATGAGAATCGAGCCGCGTAATGGGCTGGAAACGAATCCGCGGGCGCATGCACGAGCATTGGTCGACCCGATGCCAGATACTCGCCGAACTTGCCGGGCGCAGAGCTGCGGATCAGTTCGGGATAGCGGGTCTGGAAGCCGAGTGGCAGAAACAGAATATCGGCGCGCGTCTGCAGCGTGGCGGACTCGGTGCCGCTGACAGATGAATGGATGACGACGCTGGGCGGGAGTTGTTGCGCACGGACTCGTTCGACGGGCTCGGCAGTGTACACATGCAGTCGCAGGGCGTGGCCGCGATGCCGCAGCATCTCGATGGCAGCAGCGCAGCGGCGCAGGGCATCTCCCTGGGCCTCGTAGACTGATCCCGTATAGAGCACGGTCCTCTCTCCAGGAACGAGAGGCGGAGATGCCTCGGCATCGCGGCGGAGTCTTGCGGCGAGTTCCGTGTCGATGGGATTGCGAATGACCGCGACCGGCACGCCGGTGCGCGCCCTGACATCGTCGGCGAGAATCTCGTTCGGGACGATGACCCCCGCTGCGTGTTCAAGAACGCCCGCTTCGACCGATTCACCGATGGCGGCCGCCGTCTCCTCATGCCAGGCCGGGTTCGGAATCCGCCACTGAAAGCGATAGTCGTCGAAGTAGTGCAGAAAGACCGGCAGTGATGCCTGGCGACCGGCTGCGACCGCTGCGGGGAGGTCGATCAGATCGCCACCGGTGCATGCCACGATCGCGTGACAGCCCGCCGCGTGGGCTGCATGGGCGATGCGACGGCTACGAATTCGGACATCGGCGCCGAACAAGGCGGCGTGAAGGCGACGAAACTGCCGGAGTTTGCGAAGCACCCACGGCGTATGGCATCGCAGCCACGACTGCGGTCGTGCGTCAGCGGGGCCGCTGGCTTTTCGATCCGAGCAGAGGAGGACGGGTTGGGGCGCATCACCACCAAGCAATAGCCGCTCGATCATCGTCGCCTGGCCACCCGGGGACGGCGGCAGGGTATGGGACACGATCGCAAGGCGGCGGAGCATGGTGCCTCGTGCACAGAGCCGATGCATGATCTTGAGTGACGATGGTTCTGGAGGTACCTTAACGACTGTCGGAGGCAGCGCCTTTGGTCTGCGGCGAGCGGCAGTTTGACCTTGCCGGCCAGTCGTCAAAAACGGATCGATCTGACCACGGAGGAAGACCGTGCTCTCTTCGAATGTGTGTGCTGGTCCGGTGAATCGCCGCGGCTTCTTGCGGGCCGGCGGCATCGGGGCCACGGGGCTCGGTCTCGCCGATCTCCTCCGGCTGCGTGCCGAGGCGAGCCTGCCGGGAGCGCCGCTCGACACGGCCGTGATCTTCGTCTGGCTGCCGGGCGGGTTTCCGCACATGGAAACCTACGACATGAAACCGGACGCCCCTGCGGAGTACCGGGGGGAGTTTCGGCCGACGCGGACGAACGTGCCCGGCATCGAGGTCAGCGAACTCTTCCCCCGACATACGACCGTCGCCGACCGCTTTTCGCTCATCCGCTCGATCTCGCACACGTTCGCCGACCATGGCGGCGGCCACAAGCGGTTGCTCACGGGACGCGAGCCCAAGTCGCCGGTGGGTACTGTCAACGACGCGCCGGCGGCGCCGTCCATCGTG
>CAINNT010000169.1 GCA_903851225.1 uncultured Chloroflexota bacterium | reverse complement strand
GTGATCGAATGCATCGGCACATTTGAAGCGGTAGGGGAGGCGGCGATCGAGGCGGGCGCCGCCGATGTGGAGGCTGACGACGGCACCGTCTTCGTCTACTCCGAACCACAAGAGATCCACGCTGTTCAAGGTGCCCTTGAGGCCGCCGGTATCAAGGTAAAGAGCGCCGAGTCAGGCATTGTGGCGAAATCCACCGTTGAGGTGTCAGCCGATGATGCACGCAAGAACCTCAAGCTGATTGATGCGCTCGAAGAGCTCGACGATGTGCAGCGCGTAACGGCGAACTTCGAGGTCCCGCCCGAGGTCTTTGCCGAGATCGCTGGATGAGCATGCGCGTCCTGGGACTCGACCCGGGAACGGCAGCGTTCGGATGGGGTGTTGTCGATGCTGGCGGCGCACGCCCAGTGCATGTGGCGCATGGCGCACTCCGCACCGCCGCAGCACTGACGCTCGGCGAGAGACTCACCATCTTGCGGGATGGGATCACGGGCCTCATTGGCCAGCACAAGCCGGAACGCATTGCCATTGAGCGCATCTTTTCGCAATCCAACGTGCAATCGGCTGTAGCGATCGGTGCTGTCCGCGGGGTGGCCCTCCTCATTGCTGCAGACCACCAGATTGAAGTGGTCGAAGCAACGCCATCCGAGCTCAAGCGCGCGATCGCTGGAGAGGGCCGAGCAACGAAGACGGCGGTAACGAAAGCGATAACGAAACTCCTTGCCTTGCAGGTGGCACCAACCCCAGATGATGCCGCCGATGCCCTGGCTCTGGCGCTCTGGGGCGCTGGTGCGCGCAAGATGGAACATCGTTCCGGCTCTTCGCGCCTTGATCGTTCCGCCTCCGCGGCGGCTGCTGCCGAGAGTGGATTTGACCGAGCGGTACGCGCTGCCCTGCGCGCGGGGAGATCGTAGCCATGTACGCCCACATCCGTGGCCTTGTTCTTTGGGTGGAAGACGACGCCGTGGTGGTCAGTGCAAACGGTCTCGGGCTACGCGTCCGAACGCTTCCGACAGTCTTGAGTGGCGCAAACGAGGGGACTACGTTGGACCTGTATCTACACCACATCGTTCGCGAAGATAGCGAGGCGCTGGTTGGCTTCCCGACACGTGATCAGGCGCGACTCTTCGCCACACTGCTCGATGTGAGTGGAGTCGGGCCGAAGGTCGCCATCGCCCTCCTCGCGACGCACGGTCCAGACCTCTTGCGTCGCGCACTGGTCGACGGCGACGAGGCACTCATCGCCAAAGCGCCGGGAGTAGGGAAGCGGCTCGCGGCGCGTATCATCGTGGAGCTCGGTGACCGCATGAGCCGAGAGGCATCTGCAGAGGCCGAGACGGGTCCGAAGGGTGATGCAGATCGTGACCTGCAAGGTGCCCTTCGTAGCCTCGGCTTCCCAGCCAGAGAGGCAAAAGAGATGGCGGCAACTGTCTCTGCTAACGCAGCGCTTGCAGATGCGCCGCTCGCAGACCGTTTGCGCGCCGCCCTCAAGGAGCGCGCATGAGCAGCGAGTCGCGCACCGACGCCACAGAGATGAACGCCGAAACCACGCTGCGTCCTGCGTCTCTTGGCGAGTACATCGGCCAGGTTGAAGCCAAGCGCTCGCTCACGACCTTGCTGCAGGCGGCACGAGAACGCGGAGAAGCTGCCGACCACCTCCTGCTGCACGGACCTCCGGGGCTCGGCAAGACCACCCTGGCAGCAATCGTGGCCAAGGAGCTCGGCGTCGAGATTCGCTTCACCTCAGGTCCCGCCATTGAGCACGGCGGGCAGATGGCGGCAATCCTTACGGACCTAACGCCCCGCCAAGTGCTCTTCATCGACGAGATCCATCGCCTCGGCCGAGCGGTCGAAGAGGTGCTCTATCCTGCGATGGAAGATCGCTCCATTGACATCGTCATCGGGAATCGCGGTTCGGCACAGTCGCTGCGACTCGACATTGCCCCATTCACCCTCATCGGTGCCACTACGCGCGTCGGCATGCTCTCCTCGCCGCTGCGCGATCGCTTCGGTGCTGTACAGCGACTCGACTTCTACGATGATGTTGACCTCGCGGCAATTGTCCGCCGCTCCGCTGGCATCCTCGGGATCGAGATTGCCGCTGACGCAGCCGCGCTGATCGCCGCGCGCAGCCGCGGCACACCGCGGGTTGCCAATCGTCTCTTGCGCCGCGTTCGCGACGAGGTACAAGTAGCTGGCGCCACGAACATCACCGTAGAAGCAGCCGCCACGGCCCTGCAGGGTCTGCAAATAGACGAGGCAGGGCTTGACGCCACCGATCGCAAACTTCTCACCGTCATGATCGAAAAGTTCAACGGCGGGCCCGTCGGCGTTGCGGCCATGGCAGCTTTGCTCGGAGAATCGGTGGACGCACTTGAAGATGTCTTCGAGCCGTATCTGCTTCGGATCGGCTTCATCGATCGGACACCACAGGGCCGCGTCGTCACAGAGGCGGCACGTGCGCACCTCGGAAGTGGCCCAGCGTCGCTCTGGGGGAAACGCTGAACCGATCGGCGCAATTCGCCGCGCTCTCCGACGCGTCGACCCTGCCTGCGCGCGCCGCAGGGGCCGCGCACTTCACCGTTACGAGGCAAGACCCCACCACGCGTGCTCGAACAGGTGAACTCCGCTTAGGGCATGGCGTCGTGCATACGCCGGACTTCATGCCCGTCGGCACGAATGCGACCGTGAAGTCCCTTGACCCGGATGATCTGAAGTCCATTGGTGCCCAGATCATCCTCGCAAACACGTATCACCTCTATTTGCGTCCAGGTCATGAACGGATCCAGCGTCTCGGCGGCCTTCATGAATTCATGCAGTGGGATCGTCCGATCCTTACCGATTCTGGTGGTTTCCAGGTGGTCTCTCTCGGGCCGTTGATGCGTATTACCGAAGAGGGGGCGAGGTTCAGCAGCCATCTCGATGGCTCCATGCACCTCTTCACGCCAGAACGTTCGATTGAGGTGCAGCAGTCGCTTGGACCAGACATTGCTGTTGCGTTTGACCAGCCAGTGATGCCAGAGGGGAGTACCGCACGAGAGGTTCGACGCGCAATGGATCGCACTCACCGCTGGGCGGTGCGTTCCCTGCGTGCCCACAACCGGCCGGGTCAGGCGCTCTTCGGAATCGCACAAGGGGGGATTACCCCTGAACTGCGCGCCGAATCGGCCGCCTACATTCGATCACTTCCGTTCGACGGCATTAACCTCGGTGGACTTGCGGGCGACGAGACACCCGAGCAACGAAACCTCGCAATCGACGCAACCGTGTCTGAACTCGAAGGAGATCGTCGCGTTCGGTATCTGATGGGCCTTGGTTCACCAATCGATCTCTTGGACGCGGTGCTGCGCGGCGTCGACCTCTTTGACTCAGTCCTGCCTGCCCGGGTGGCTCGAAACGGGCAGGCGTGGGTCACTGGGGGGCGTCTCAATCTGCGCAACGCACGCCACCTCGATGAGCCCGAGCCCGTGGATTCCACCTGCGATTGCAGCACCTGCACGCGTTTCAGCCGTGCCTACCTGGCGCACCTCTTTCGAGCCGAGGAGCTCCTGGCCTACCGCCTACTCACGATCCACAACCTGCGCCACATGAGTGCCTTCATGGGGCGGGTTCGGAGAGCCATTGCGTCGGGTACACTCGCCGCTGAACTGCCGCGCCTTCGGGCTGCGGCTGGGGGGCCGGGGACCCCCCGACTTGGAGCCGGCGACGAGCCGGGCGCCGTGCCAGAGCGCGGTGCGATGCAGCCACGGTACGCCGCGGCAGGCAGACTGCGAGGAGCTCAGCAGAGAAGGGCTGTAGCGTCGGAAGACAAGGAGTAACCCATGGCAGAGAAGAGCGAGTCCAAGAAGAGCGCAGCCGTTGAACCGAAAGAAGAGGGGAGACCCTCCACAGAGCGCAGTCGCGCCGTAGACGCAGCGATCCTCACCATCGAGAAGCAGTTTGGTCGCGGCGCGATCATGAAGCTTGGCTCTCGTGAGCGTCTCGCGATTGACTCGATCCCAACCGGTGCGATCTCGCTCGATATCGCCCTCGGCGTCGGTGGCCTTCCAAAAGGTCGCATTAGCGAGATCTACGGACCAGAGTCGTCCGGTAAGACCACCATCGCACAGCACATCATTGCTGAAGCTCAGCGCCGAGGCGGCGTTGCAGCATTCATTGACGTGGAACATGCACTTGACTCCGTATATGCCGCGCAAACGGGTGTGAACGTCAATGAGCTCCTCGTTAGCCAGCCTGACACTGGCGAGCAGGCGCTCGAGATTGCCGAGACGCTCATTCGCTCCGGTGGCGTTGACATTGTCGTGGTCGACTCCGTTGCAGCCCTCGTACCTCGAGCGGAGATTGAGGGCGAGATGGGCGACTCGTTCGTCGGCATTCAGGCGCGCCTGATGAGCCAGGCACTTCGTAAGCTGACGGGTGCGGTCGCGCGTTCAAACACCGTGCTGCTCTTCACCAATCAGTTGCGCGAGAAGATCGGCGTGATGTACGGCAGTCCTGAGACAACCCCTGGCGGGCGAGCACTGAAGTTCTATGCATCGGTGCGGCTCGATATTCGTCGAATCGAGACAATCAAGAGTTCCACCGAGGCTGTTGGTTCTCGTGTCCGGGTGAAGGTTGTGAAGAATAAAGTCGCGGCACCCTTCCGCATCGCTGAATTCGACATCATGTACGGCGAAGGAATCAGCATGGCGGGGGGCCTGCTCGACGTTGGCGTCGCAGCGGATGTGATTTCGAAGACGGGAGCGTGGTTCAACTACGGCGACGTGCGACTCGGCCAAGGCCGCGAGCAGGCAAAGGAGTTCCTCAAGGCTAATCCGGATGTGGCCGCCGAGATCGACGCCAAGCTCCGCGCGATGTCAACGACGCTTGAGGTTCCCGTCGCCGGCGCACCCGAAGCGGAATAGCGATTCGTCGTGGCGCGCCGCCGCGACCCTGAAGCGCAGAGGGCCCGACGAGCAGCGGCAGAAGCCTCCGATGTTCTGGAGGCGGCTGCACGATCGCTCAGCGGAGCGCCGCGCTCACGCAAGAACCTCGAAGAGCGCCTCATCGCTTCTGGATATCCGGAAGTTCACGTACGTGCTGCGGTGGCGCGACTGGTTGAGATCGGCCTCATCGACGACGAACGATTCGGGCAGGCGCTGCTTGATTCTCGTGACCGATCGAGGCAGCGCGGGGATCGGGCGCTCTTGCACGAGCTCAAACGGCGCGGCATTGACGACGAACTTGCGCAACGGCTGCTGGCGCGGCGTGCGGCTGGGGGCTCGCACGACACGGAACCGGTTTGGGGGGCGACCCTACGAACCGTTGAGGGGGACGGGGAGGGGGCCGAGGAGCGCGCTGCACGCGCGGCTCTCGCCAAGTTGCGCCTCCGAGGCGGCGATGCCCGTGTCGAGGTCCAGCGGCTGGCGCAAGGGCTCGCCCGACGGGGCTTCCCGAGCGCTCTCTCATGGCGCCTGGCTCGAGAACGCGTCGAATCTGAGCGGGAAACCCCCCTACCTGATGGAGACATCGATCTGGAGTAGGCCCGTCACGCTCAATCCTGGGGGCGTTTGACCGATCTTGCGGGTAGGCGTAGCCTCTCCTCCCCAGCCTTTGGCTGGATTTGTGACTTATTTACCGCGAGCCAGGCCGCGGGGCCAGCCTGGCAGGAGAGAGTCATGCCTGATTTGAACGGGATTGTCCCCGTGATCTTTGCTCTATTCGGCGTGCTTGTAGGACTAGTTCTACGAAGCGTGGTCGCCACCGCGTCCGTTCGCGCCGCAAGCAGGCGTGCGGCCGCCATTCTCGAGGAGGCTCGGCAGCAACAGAGCAGCCTGGTCATCAGCGCGAAGGGTGAGATCTCCCGCCTGCGAGCAGAGGCCGATCTAGCGCAGCAGGCCGATCGCGAGGCAGCCGC
>CAINNT010000168.1 GCA_903851225.1 uncultured Chloroflexota bacterium | reverse complement strand
GTGGGTCTTTTAAGAGCACGCGCGCAATCGCCAATCGTTGACGCTCGCCACCTGAGAGCTTGTAACCGCGCTCCCCTACGACAGTATCAAGCCCTTGCGGTAGCTCCTTGATGCGCTCTGCCAGTGAGGCCCCCTCAAGGGCCGCAAGGATCTGCGTATCGGTCGCGTCGGGCCGGGCATAGAGCAGGTTGTCGCGAATGGTCGCGTGCAACAGGTGCGTCTCTTGCGTTACGACACCAATCATCTCGCCAAGGGAGCGCAGCTTGATTCCGCGCACGTCGACGCCGTCTAGTTGCACTGCGCCAGCACCCACGTCCCAGAAGCGTGGGATCAAGCTCAAGATGGTGCTCTTCCCTGAGCCCGATGGCCCAACGAGTGCGGTGAGGCTGCCGGGCTCTGCGGTGAACGAGATGTTGCTCAAGCCAAATGTGTCTCGCCGCGGTCGTCCGTGCCTCTCGGGCGGCTGTGGGTACCGGAAGCTGACCTCGTTCACAGCGATCTGCCCGCGAACGCCGTGACGCGTCAGCGTGATCGCATTCGGCTCATCGACGATTTCGGGAACCAGGTCGAGGTAGGCAAAGATCCGCTCGAAGAGCGCCAGGCTGCCGCCGATCTCAACCTGGAGGCCGAGGAGCGAGGCGAGCGGAAAGAAGAGGCGGCTCTGCAGCGTGGTAAACGCCACGATGTCACCGATCGTTGGTGCATCGGGCGCACCGGCAACAGCAAGCGAACCCGCCGCAAAGTAGACCAGCGCCGGAATCCCGCTGAAGACCACCTGGACCACCACGCCGACCCAGCGGCCGGTGAGCGCTTGGCGAAGTTGCAGCGTGGCAAGTTCACCGGAGCGTTGCGTGAAGCGCTCGGCACCAGCCTCGGAGCGACCGAACGACTTTGCGAGCAGTGCGCCACCGACCGAGAGATGCTCTTCGGCAATCGACGTGAGATCGGCGAGCGCCGTTTGTACTTCACCGCTCGCCTTGCGTCGTGCGGCGGAGGCCTTGGATGTCAAGTAGAGGAAGAGTGGCGCTACGACAACACTCACCGCCGTGAGGCGCCAATCGAGGAGCGTCATTGCCACCAGCGTTGAGCCAACGATCGCAATGCTCGAGGCAAGGTTCGCCGCCGCGTCGCTGACGACCGACTGCACGCCTGACACGTCGTTGGTGAGGCGGCTCTGAATCTCGCCGGTGCGGGTCTCCGAGAAGAAGCGGATCGGCATCGCCTGCACGTGGGTAAAGAGCGCATTGCGAAGGTCGCGCATCACGAACTGGCCAACCGAAGCGGTGAGCCACGCCTGCGCGAGCCCGATGCCACCGTTGATGATCGGAACCACGACCATGAGCCCGGCGTACAGCGCCAGCAGGCCAAGGTCGCGCTTTGGGATCGCGTCGTCGATGAGCAGCTTGAGCAGGTACGGGTTCGCAAGCCCCAAGATGCTCGACCCGAGGATTGCCAACCCGATCACGGCAAGTCGCCCGCGGTATGGCCCGAAGAACTTCGCCGCACGGCGCAGCAGCGGCAGGGCCGCACCCGTTGGTTTTGTTGGGCCGTTGGACTCGCCGCCGAACATGTGGCCGCCGCGCCCAGGACCCATGCCGCCGCTCATGCGGACACGCCGAAGCGGGCGAGAGCGTTCGTCAATGCATGGCGGGTGGGCATTGCGGGATTCTATCCCGCCGAGCGCTAGATACCGGAACCGTCGGCCGCCAGCTCGTCGGTGCGCACGCGCGCCTGCGACAGTTGGCTTCCCGCCGGAACACTCTTCGTGAGCCAAACGTTGCCGCCGATCGTTGAGCCACGACCAACCGTGATGCGACCGAGCACCGTCGCGCCCGAGTAGATCACCACATCGTCTTCGATAATCGGGTGGCGCGGCTGCCCCTTGATGAGGGTGCCATCGTCACCCTTCGGAAAGCTCTTCGATCCGAGGGTCACACCTTGATAGAGGCGCACACCGCTGCCGATGATCGCCGTCTCGCCGATCACCACGCCGGTGCCATGGTCAATGAAGAAGCGCTCGCCGATCGTAGCGCCCGGGTGAATGTCGATCCCTGTCGCCGAGTGGGCCGCCTCCGACGCGATGCGCGGCAGAAGTGGAACCCCCAACGTATAGAGCAGATGTGCCATGCGGTGATCGATCATCGCGCGCACGCCTGGGTACCCATGCAAGATCTCAGAGCGACTGCGTGCCGCCGGGTCTCCCGCAAATGCCGCAGCGATGTCGCCCTCGATGAGGGCTCGAATCCTGGGGAGCTCGGCAGCGAACGCGCTCGTCACGCGATCGACCTGATCTGGAGCCAGCCCCTCGCCCGGTCGCTCGGCGTCGAACAGCACGATGCAGCGTCGGATCTGCTCGCGCAGGCCGGCGAGTGCCGAAGCAAGGTGTGCAGCCACTGCCGCCTCGCCATCTGCGGCAACGCCGAGTTCACGCGGAAAGAGCGCCGCACGAAGCTCGGCCAGCACGCGGGTGATCTCACCGCGCGTTGGGCGATCGCCAGCCGCCACCGCACCACCCGCGAGGGCGGCATCGGCGGCGGTTAGTGCACGACTCAGTTCGGTTGGGTCATGGCTCACAGGGTGATGCCGTTCGCGTCGAAGAGCCCCTCATAGAGCGCGGTGCTCAGGTAGCGCTCGCCCGAATCTGGCAACACCACCACGATCGTCTTCCCCGCGTTCTCTGGCAGATGCGCCAGCTTCAGCGCAACGTGTGCCGCAGCACCGCACGAGATACCAACGAGGATCCCCTCCTCGCGAGCGATGCGACGCGCCATGGCAATCGCCTCTTCGTTGGTGACTGGCTCGACCTGATCGATCAGCGAGAGGTCGAGGATGTCTGGCACGAAGCCAGGCCCGATCCCTTGAATCTTGTGCGGTGCTGGCTGATTCGGCTGGCCCGCCATGCGCTGCGCGATGACAGGACTCGTAGCTGGCTCGACGGCAACGATCTGCACCGCCTTGCCGCGGCCCTTCTTCAAATAGCGAGCGACCCCGGTGATGGTGCCGCCGGTGCCACTCCCTGCAACGAAGATGTCGATCTTGCCGTCGGTGTCATCCCAGATCTCTGGCCCCGTGGTCGACTCGTGAATCGCTGGGCCGGCTGGATTCTTGAACTGCTGCAACAGCACATAGCGTTCAGGATCCGAGGCGGCGATCTCTTCGGCCTTGGCGATCGCGCCTGGCATGCCCTTCGCACCTTCGGTGAGCACAAGTGTTGCGCCGTAGGCAACGATGAGCTTGCGTCGCTCGATGCTCACGGTGTCGGGCATGGTGAGGGTCACCTTGTAGCCTCGAGCCGCGCCGACCATCGCCAGCGCGATGCCGGTGTTGCCACTCGTGGGCTCAACGATCTCCACGCCTGGCTTCAAAACGCCGCGCTTCTCCGCGTCGAGCACCATGGCGGTGCCGAGTCGGCACTTCACGGAGTAGGCAGGGTTTCGCCCCTCGATCTTGGCGAGCACCGTTGCGGCGGCACCGTCGGTGACGCGATTCAGGCGCACCAGCGGGGTGCGGCCGATCGTGATGGCATTGTCAGAGAAGATTCCTGGGTTGTGAACGGTCATGTCGGGTACCTCCAGCTACGCGATGGGTGGTGGGCTACAACCGCCGCCCCCTCTGCCGTTCGGTCCCTGGTTGCGATCGCCTCAGCGCGCGCAGGACGGCCCGAAGGAGAGCGACGGGCATCGACAGATGCTCGGCTCGCCAGCGGCTTGGGCAATGAGTTCAACTGCGGTCATGTCTCTATCGTATCGCCTCTGCACGAGGCTGGTTACTGCAACGCGTCGCAAGCACGCTCCCCGCCGTTCCCGCGTGATAGTCACCTGGCGTGCCAGCGACCTCGTCGATCAAACTGTTCGGGAACCCCGAGACGTAGAGGTTCGCAGCCTCCTCTGCCGTACCGTCAAACCAGAGACAGGGGTTGGTGTTGGTCATGGCTTACCTGCGCTTTCGCGACGTCGTGAGCGGATTCTCCGGATAGGCCGGGTATTCATCAGTCAGCTGCACCAGATACGCATTGACCCTGGTTGTGTAGCGCAGGTATGAGGCGTTCACCTCCCAGAGGCGTCGCGGATACCGACCGTTGATCCAGATCCCCACCCAGGCGAAGAACATGAGGAAGCCAACGAGCACAGCGAAGAGGCTCAACACAATGAGGTGCGGGATCACGAGGAGCCACTTCAAGAAGAGGCCATTCAGCAGCCGCGATGAACTCTCTGGGTAGATGAGGGAGACCTCAACAGTTGCAGCTCGCTTTGATGCGGACGTGCGCTTCGTTGCCATTCAACCTCCTCAGAATCAAGCGCCAACGGCGCTCATTGGCAAAGTATATGGCCTCACTCATTGCATCCCGCGAGGGCTAGAATGCGCCAATGACGAATCGGCAGCGACTTCAAGCGTTTCTCCAAAGTGAGGCGACTGGCGGTGCACTGCTGATCGGCGCAGGACTCGTCGGCTTTTTTCTCGCCAATGGGCCGCTCTCAACCGCGTTTCTAGGGTTTGCGTCTACCGAGATTGGCATTGAGGCGATCCATCTCAACCTGACGATTCAAGAGTGGACCGCAGACGGCCTCCTCGCCATCTTCTTTTTCGTCATCGGGTGCGAGCTCAAGCACGAACTGGTCTCGGGGACTCTTTCGAAACCGCGACAGGCGGTGCTCCCAGTCGCGGCCGCTATCGGTGGAATGGCAGTGCCTGCGGCGATCTATTTCGCAATCAACGTCGGTGGTCCGGCCGATGCGTTGAATGGCTGGGGGATTCCCATGGCGACCGATATCGCATTTGCCCTCGCCGTCTTGGCGGTCATCGGCCGCGGACTGCCTTCTGGAGTGCGCGTCTTTCTCCTCACGCTCGCCATCGTTGATGACCTTGGGGCGATCCTCGTCATCGCCCTCTTCTATTCGAGTGGGCTCAACGTTGTTTGGATGGTGGCCTCAGCGATCCTGTTGGCGGCGTTCGCCCTCGCCCAGCGGCAGCGCCTCACCACACCGCTCGTCTATGTGCCGCTCGCCCTCGCCACTTGGTATTCGATCCACGAGGCCGGGATTCACGCCACGATCGCCGGCGTCGCGCTCGGCATGCTCATGCGCGCGAAGAGAGATAGCCACGAGAACGATGCGCCTGTTGACCGAGCAATCTCGCGTTTCCATCCGATCAGTGCGGTGATTGCCGTGCCACTCTTCGCTTTCTTTGCGGCGGCGGTTGATCTCCGTTCGATTGATCTTGGTGTGGTGCTTGGCTCGCCGGTCCTTCTGGGTGTGTTGGTTGGACTCGTGGTCGGTAAACCGGTAGGGATCCTCTTGGCGGCACGGCTGGCAACATCGCTCGGGGCAAGACTTGCTCCAGGTGTGCAGTGGATTGATGTTGCCCTCATCGGCGCGGTCGCAGGGATTGGCTTCACCGTATCGCTGCTTATCAGCCAACTTGCATTTACGACACAAGACGCCTTGAGCGCCGCAAAGCTCGGTGTGCTCCTAGCTTCGCTTGGTGCGGTTGCCCTCTCGGGCGCGATTCTTGCGCTTCGAGGTCGGAGGCGGCCGAACCACCAGTAGCTCGACCAACGGGCCGCTTATCAACGTCGTCGGTGAACCCAACCAATCCAGCAAGCTGACACCTGCTTGTAGTCCGTAAAGTTGTCGCTGGGCATCGGGTACGATGTGCCTCTGATGACCAACAGCGAAACGCTTGACCGCCAACTCATGCACATGGCGTGGGCGAACAGCCAGATGTTCTCAGTGCTCGCAGCGCTCCCTGCCGATGCGCTCGCCTTCACCTCACCCGGTTCGGAGTGGAGTGTCGGGGCCATCGCGCACCACCTGGTGACCGCGGCCGAAAATTACGCCCAACGCCTCCATGGAGAGCCACGTGCCGAGAAGCGAGAGCTTCCCGCCACCGTTGCCGAACTCGCCGCCCTCGCCCCCGTCATCAAGGCTGCCGATGCCAAACTGCG
This sequence comes from uncultured Chloroflexota bacterium, assembly GCA_903851225.1. GTDB lineage: Bacteria > Chloroflexota > Limnocylindria > Limnocylindrales > Limnocylindraceae > Limnocylindrus. Next base: position 1,831 of record CAINNT010000168.1, on the reverse strand, counting down.
TGCGGGCGCGCAGCTCCCCGGCGAAGAGATCATCACCTGGATCTCGTACGGCGGCGAAGAGATCTCCGTACCGCGCTGGGTCCTCGTCAACCAGGCCGTGCACCACGCCACCGAGCATCGCGCGCAGATCGCTGGCGCACTCGCCGCAAACGGCACCACCTCGCTCGATCTCGATGCGCTCGACGTTTGGACCTACAACGACGGGCTGCAGGGTTGAGCACACTCAGTCAGCGCCACAACACGGCGCTCCTGATCATCGACGTGCAGGTCGGCGTCGTGGGTGCCGCCTTTCAGCGCGAGGCGGTCATCGGCAACATCCAAAAGCTCCTCACTGCTGCCCGCGCCGCCGGCACGCCGGTGATTTGGGTGCAGCACTCCGAGGCGCAGATGCCGATTGGCAGCGACGCATGGCAGTACGTGCCCGAGCTGGTGCGACTCGAGAGCGAGCCGCTCGTGCACAAGCTCTACGGCGATTCATTTGAGTCGACTGACCTAGAGGAAGCTCTTGCCGCCGCGAACGTAGGTCATCTCGTGGTGGTTGGCGCGCAGACTGATGCCTGCATTCGTTCCACGATTCACGGCGCCTTCACCCGCGGCTACGATGTGACGCTCGTCGGCGATGCCCACACCACCGAGGACATGAGCGAGTGGGGTGCGCCGCCACCCAATGTGCTCATCAAGCACACCAACATGTACTGGAGCTTTCAGTCGGCGCCGGGACGAACTGCGCGCGTGTCGCCAACCGAGGCGGTCGACTTCTCAGCACCCGCAGCGACTCAGTAACGTCCTCCACGAGCGGTCTCGTTGCCGCTGATGCGCTGGGCGATCCAGACCGGGACGATCGACAGGATTACGAGCACGAGCGCGACGACATTTACCACGGGGAGCTGGTAAGAGCGCTGAAGCTCTCCGTAGACCCAGACTGGGAGCGTCCGTGCCCCCGGCCCAGCAGCGAAGAGCGTGACGATCACTTCGTCGAAGGAGAGGGCGAAGGCCAGCAACCCACCAGAGAGGAGCGCTGTGCGCATGCCGGGAAGCGTGATGCGCCGGAACGTCATCAGCGGACCGGCGCCGAGATCGGCTGAAGCCTCCTCGGGGCTTCGCGGCAGACGTCGCAGGCGCGCGACCACGTTGTTGTAGGCCACGACGACACAGAAGGTTGCGTGGGCGACCACGATCGTGTGCAACCCGAGGCTGATGCCAAAGAGCTTGAAGGTGCTTTGCAGGGCGATGCCCGTGATCACCCCAGGGAGCGCGATCGGCAGAACGAAGAGGAACGAAATCGCATTCTTGCCGAAGAAGTCGTATCGCTGGAGTGCCAGAGCCGCCAGTGTTCCGAGCACGAGGGCGAGCAGCATTGATACGGTCGCAACGATCAGCGAGTTGAGCAGCGCGTCGCGGATCGCCTCGCTCTCTGCGGCCGCCGCAAACCAGTCGAGCGTCAGGCCGGTCGGCGGCCACCCGCCGAGCGGACTCTCGTTGAATGCGTACACCGCGAGGATGACCAGCGGCAGGTAGATGAAGAGAAGCACCCCGCCCGTCACGATCCGCAGCAGCGCCCGGACCAGCGGAGACTCAACCACGATCGGAGACCAGCCAGCTCACAGCGACTCAAAAGCCCCGAGGCGTCTAGCGAAGAGGAGGTAGACCATCATCACGGCAATCGGCAGGAAGGAGTAGGCCGCCGCAACAGGTAGGCTGCCGAGCGCCGAGTTGTCATAGATGACGTTGCCGATGAACTTCGCGTCGGAGACCAGATCGGGGACGATGTAGTCGCCCAGGCTGAGCGAGAAGGTGAAGATCGAGCCAGCGGCGAGCGCCGGGATCAGCT
>CAINNT010000167.1 GCA_903851225.1 uncultured Chloroflexota bacterium | reverse complement strand
CTCTGCCTGACCGCCATGGAGACCGCCGTCGCGTCGGCGGAGGCCCTATCGGTGCGGGCAAGCATGACGGACGTATCGCTCAACCCGATTGGCGTGCGCGGTCTACGATAGGCACATGGAACTGACCTACGCTCCTGGCGCGTGCAACATCGGACCTGAAGAGATCGACCGCCGCCGCAAGGCTGCCGTTGCAGGACTCGTTGCAAGTGTCGGCTTTGCCGCTGCGTTGATCTTCGGGTTCGGCTCTGCCCCCGGTGGCTTGGAGCGACTCCTCGTCGCACTCCCGCTGACGGGCGCTGCAATCGGTTGGATTCAGGCGCGTCGCCGCTTCTGCATGGCGTACGGCCTCGCGGGAACATTCAACCTCGGCACGATCGGTGAGATGAGTCGAGTCACCGACCAGGCGGCGCTCGCCGCAGACCGTCGAACCGCGCTGATCATCGCGGCACAGGGTCTTGCGATCGGCGTCGGCGGCGCGCTCCTCTTCCTCGTTCTTCCAATCGCCATCCAGAGATAGGATGACGACGCGCGCGGCGACGCCGCCGCTGCCGATTCGCGAACATCGGCTCGCCAATGGCCTGAGGCTCTTCCTGATCGTCGATCGCACAGCGCCCGTTGCCGCGATCAACATCTGGTACCACGTCGGCTCAAAGGACGAACGCCCCGGCCGCACCGGATTCGCGCACCTCTTCGAGCATCTGATGTTCCAGGGCTCAGAGAACGTCACCAAGGCGGAGCACCTCACCCTGGTCGAATCAATTGGCGGAGAGGGGAATGCCACAACGTGGCTCGACCGCACCAATTACTTCGCCACGGTGCCCGCTGAATGGGCGGAGCTGATCCTCTGGATGGAGGCCGACCGACTCGGCACACTCTTGAGTGCGCTCGATCAGGCAAACCTCGACAACCAACGCGATGTGGTGAAGAACGAGAAGCGCTCCAGCTACGACAACCAACCGTATGGCAACGCCTACATCGAGCTCTTCGCCCTCGCCTATCCGAAGGGTCACCCGTACCATCACCCGACCATCGGTTCAATGGAAGACCTCGATGCAGCGTCGCTTGAGGACGTGCGCACCTTCTTCACGACCTGGTACGCGCCGAACAATGCGGTGCTCACCGTGGTTGGCGACATCGATGAAGAGGAGATCATCGCCGCAGTTGAGCGACACTTCGGCGCGATCCCGTCCAACCCTGCACTGCCTTCGCACCCTGACCTGACACTGAGCGCACCGCTTGGCGGCGAGATTCGCAAGACGATCACCGACAAGGTCCCCGAGGCGCGCGTGCACTTCGCCTTCCGCGCGCCAGTCCTGAGCGCACCAATGATTCCAGCCGTTGAGATCGCCACGCAAATCCTTGCCGGCGGGAAGGGGAGCCGCCTCTACCGACGCCTCGTTCGCGACGAGCAGGTGGCGCAGGATATGAGCCTCTCGCTTCTTCCGTTCGCAGGCGGGGCATCGATCATTGTCGGTGCGGCAACCGTGCGACCAGGTTCATCGAACGAGGCGGTGGAGCGCGCCTTCGTTGAAGAGCTCGAGCGCCTCGCTGCCGAAGGACCAACGGCGGTCGAACTTGAGCGGGCGAAGGCGCTCACCGAGTCGGAAGAGTTGCTTGCGCGATCGGATCCGGAGGAGCTCGCCGATGCGGTGGGCATGTACGCCACGCTTCTGAACGATCCGGGTCGCATCAATCGTGATCTTGATCTGGCGCTGGCGGTCACGGCCGACCAGGTGCAGACGGCGGCGAGGTTGTTCGCCAAGGAGAACCGCATTGTGCTGTGGTACGTGCCGGAAGGTCAGTCATGAGTGCAAGGGCGGTTCGACCGGGACCGGGGGCGCCTCGCGCCTGGCACTTCCCGCGCGCCGTTGAACGAGTCACCGGCGCAGGGATGCGCGTGCTCTTGCTTCCGATGCCCGCACGCCCGATCGCATCGGTCCAGCTGCTCTTCGGCGGCGGAGCGGCCGGTGAGCGACCCGAAGAGTCGGGGCTCTCCGCACTCTTGGCACGCCTGCTCACCGAGGGGACCGAGCGCCACGACGCCGATGGGCTCATCGAAGCTGGGGAGTTGCTCGGTGCATCGATTGGCGCCGAGTCGGGTTGGGAGAGCCTCACCGT
>CAINNT010000166.1 GCA_903851225.1 uncultured Chloroflexota bacterium | reverse complement strand
GGGAATAGCAGATAGGAGGACCTCATGAAGGTCTTTAACAAGAAGGGCCTTAGCGCCCTTGCAGCAGTTGCGATCCTCGCAGCTGCATGCGGTGGCTCGACGGCGAGCACCGCGGGCAAGACGTTGACGATCGGGATCAGCTTCCCGCTCAACGGCTCGTCCCTTGCCGCAGCGGGCCCAGCCCGCGACGGCGCACTCCTTGCGATCAAGGAGGCTTCGATTGAGGGCTACACCCTCAAGGCGAAGGTTCTTGACCACGCCAAGGAAGGCGCACACAACCCAGACCAGGCCGCTGCAGACATGCTGACCTTCGTCGGTGACGAGTCGGTTGTTGCCGTTGTCGGTCCATTCAACTCGGCTTCGGCCAAGGCACAGATTCCAGTCTCGTCAGAGGCCGGACTCCTTCAGTGCTCACCGTCGAACACGAACCCAGCACTCACCAAGGGCGCTGACGGCGAGGCCCTCCGCGGCGGCCGCGCAGTGAACTACGTGCGTGTTGCAACGACTGACGACCTTCAGGGTCCAGCCGTTGCCGTGTACGCCAAGAAGAACGGCGCTACGAAGATCTACATCCTCGACTCCACCGATGCCTATGGCAAGGGTGTAGCGGATGCCTTCGAGGCTCAGTTCAAGGCCGATGGCGGCACCGTTGTTGGCCGAACCGGTCTCCCAACGGGCACGACTGACTTCTCTGCTGTTGCGACAGCCGCGAAGGCAGCCGGCGCTGACTCGATCTTCTACGGTGGCGTGACGTCAGACGGCGCCCCACTCTTCCGCAACGCGCTTGCCCAGGCGGGCCTCGGCGCACTTCCGTTCTACGGTGCCGACGGCATCTACGACGGCGCGGGTGAGGGTTCGTACATTGCAATCGCCGGTGCAAACGCTGAGAACAGCTATGCATCACAGGCTGCAATCGAGAACATTCCTGGCAAGGACGACTTCAACGTGAAGTTCAAGGCTGAGTTCGGCAAGGATGCCGAGGGCTATGCCTACGCTGGCTATGCCTGCGCTCAGATCTTGGTCGAGGGCATCAAGGCTGCCGTTGCTGGTGGCGAAGTGACCCGCGAGACCGTACGCTCAGCAGTCGTCGACAAGGGCGCAGCCTTTGAGACGGTACTCGGCGCGGTCAGCTTCGACGAGGTCGGCGACACGACCCAGCGCATCATCTCCCTCTACAAGGTTGAGGGTGGCGCTTGGAAGTTCGTTGAGGAGATCAATTACGGGAACTAATCCGGCCGCGTAGGGGAACCTACGCGCCTGATCTAGGCAACCGTGAGGGCCCCCATCACCCGCGAGGGTGGTGGGGGCTCCTCGTTTCCCTCCCAGGGGGCGCCCCCTTGCCGAATCACCCGCTGGGCGGCACTATCTACTGAATCAATCAGCAGCCCGCTTGGGCTGCCACTAGGGGGGTATATGGCCACTGCCAACGTGACGAGCGCCTCTGCTGGGCGCCTTCTCGGCAACCTGCGCCTTCCAATTGGCATCGTGCTCTTCCTCGGAATCTCGCTCCCCATTCTGGGCATCGATCAATTCGTGAACGCCCTCACCCTCGGTGCGATCTACGCCCTGGTCGCCCTCGGCTACACGATGGTGTACGGCATCATTGAACTCATCAACTTCGCACACGGTGACGTGTTCATGGTGGGCTCATTTGTCGCAATGTTCATTAGCAGCAGCCTCCTGGGTGCTGAGGGGAGCATCACCAACGTACCGATGCTTGCCGCGAGCGTGCTGCTTCTCTTTGCGCTGACCATTGCGGTCATGGCGTTGATTGGTGCGCTCATCGAGCGCCTAGCGTATCGACCGTTGCGCCGGGCTCCCAAACTTGCCCCGCTGATCACCGCGATTGGCGTGAGCTTCATCTTGCAGAACATCATTCAGTTCTTCTTCGGCCCAACGATCGTAACGGTGCCCCAGCTCGTGCCAATCGAGTGGTCTATCCAGGTTTCTGGCTCCCGAGTTCCACTCCTGAACATCTTCGTGATTGGCGCTTCGGTCGCACTGATGTTCGCCCTTCAGGTCTTCATCTCGCGCACCCGCACGGGCCGTGCGATGCGCACAACCTCCATGGATCGTGATGCGTCATCTCTCATGGGCGTCGACATCAACCGCACGATCATGATCACCTTCCTCATTGGTTCGGGCCTGGCGGGCGCGGCAGGCGTCGTCCACGGGCTCTACTACGGCAATACCAGCTTCGCCCTGGGCTTCCAGTCCGGACTCAAGGCCTTCACCGCCGCCGTGCTCGGCGGAATCGGCAACACGGCCGGCGCTGCACTCGGTGGCTTCATCATCGCCTTCATTGAGGTTGGTGCTTCAGCCTTCGGATACGGACGTTGGGGTGGCGCTGTGGTCTTCTCGCTTCTGGTGATCTTCCTTGTCTTCCGCCCCACCGGGCTTCTCGGCTCACATTCGGGTGACCGCGCATGACCCGCATCGCCGATGCTGTGACTGGTCCGTTCGCTCCCGTCCGAGCGTTCTTCCGTCGCCATCGCAGCCTCGGTATCTTCGTTGGCGTGGCACTGTTGAGCATCGCGTTGCCGCTGCTGACGCGCGTGCCGCCATTCGATGGCATCCAGTCGACCAACGCATGGGTGAACGCGTTCACGACCGCGGCGATCTACGCCATGTTGGCCATGGGGTTGAACGTAGTCATCGGTTTCGCGGGCCTGCTTGACCTCGGTTACGCCGCCTTCTTCGCCCTCGGCGGATACACCTATGCCCTTGCAGCTTCGCCCTTCTCGGGCATTCATCTACCGTTCTGGCCGATGCTGCTCGCTGGCGGAATTGTCGGCGCGATCTTCGGCGTGCTCCTCGGCGCGCCAACACTCCGCCTCCGGGGTGACTACCTCGCGATCGTGACGCTTGGCTTCGGTGAGATCGTGCCGATCACACTCATGAACGCGGACAAGTTCACGGACGGTGTCAACGGGATCGGTGGCATCGATAAGCCCAGCATCCCGGGAATTCTGCAGTTCACCCTGATCAATCCGTGGCCCATGTACGGCCTGGTCCTCGTCCTTTTCACGCTGGTCATGATCATGATCTACCGGCTCGAGGATTCACGGCTCGGCCGCACCTGGGACGCCATTCGCGAAGACGAACTCGCCGCCGAATCTTCGGGCGTCAACACCGTGATCGCGAAGCTCCAGGCGTTTGCCGTGGGAGCATCCATTGCGGGGATCGTCGGGGTGGTGAACGCGGCCAAGATCACGATCGTCACCCCCGATCAGTTCCGTTTCGCAGTCTCCATCAGTGCCCTCGCGGCCGTGGTCCTTGGTGGGATGGGCAATACCATTGGCGTCGCCACTGGTGCGTTCATCATCTATCTCTTCCAGAGCATCTTGTTGAAGCAGCTGAATACCCTCGTGGAGAACTTCAACATCCCAGTACTCAATCAGATCGACTTCCTCGAATTCCAGTACGTGCTCTACGGCATCGTCCTGGTTCTCATGATGCTCAAGCGACCACAGGGGATCTTCCCTGCGCGCCGACGCATGCGTGAGTTTGCCCCCCTGAAGATTGGGAAGGGTGGCCTCAAGTGAGCGCTTCAAAGAAGGGGCCAATGCTGAAGGCCCGTGGCGTCACCCGAAAGTTCGGCGGCCTTGTGGCCGTGAACAACGTCGACTTTGAGATCCCACGCGGATCGATCAGCGCCATCATTGGACCAAACGGTGCTGGGAAGACCACCTTCTTCAATGTGATCGCCGGCATCTACGCGCCAACCGCTGGCACCATCGAACTCGATGGCAAGAAGTTGATCTCCCCTCCGACCGGTGCGGGTCGCGAGCCGATCCTTCTCGTCTTGCCAACGATTCCGTTCATTGCCCTCGCGATTTACTTCCTCATGGCGGTGGGCGGAGATACTGGTCTCGTCGAGGGAGTGGCATCGGTGGCGGTCGCACTCCTTGGATTTGTCAGCGCGCTCCTGTTGAACATCGTTCGCCCAGCCTGGTACAACCGCTTCATTAAGCGCATCGGCGTAACGCGACCTGCGCGACCGAACGACATGGTCGCTGCCGGCCTTGCGCGCACGTTCCAGAACATTCGCCTCTATAAGAGCTTGACCACGCTCGAGAACATCCTCGTTGGCATGCACGTGCATCTGCGCGGCACCCTGCTTGGCGCACTCTTTAAGACTCGCCAGGTGCGGGAAGAGGAGGCGGCCGCCGAGCAGCGAGCGCGCGAACTGCTCTCATTCGTTGATCTCGCAGGCATGGAGAACGAGTTGGCGTCCAACTTGCCGTATGGCAAGCAGCGCCTTCTTGAAATCGCCCGCGCGATCGCCAGTCGGCCAAAACTCCTCTTGCTCGACGAGCCTGCGGCGGGGATGAACCCAAAGGAGACCGAGGAGATGACGGCGCTCATTCGCCGAATCCGCGACGACCTGGGGATCACGATCCTCTTGATCGAGCACGACATGCGCGTCGTCATGGGTATCTCCGACCACATCACCGTACTCGACCACGGCGAGAAGATTGCCGAAGGCCTGCCAAAAGAGATTCGCAACAATCCAAAGGTGATTGAGGCCTACCTCGGCCGCGGCGCCGCAGCGGGACACTGAGAGGAGAACCACCATGGCGCCACTGCTTGAGCTGAAGGATGTGCACACGTATTACGGTGCCGTTCACGCCTTGCGCGGTGTCTCGCTGAAGGTCGAAGAGGGCGAGATCGTCACGCTCATCGGATCGAACGGCGCCGGCAAGACGACCACCCTTCGAACGATCTCGGGGCTTGAGCGCGCCCGATCGGGAAGCATCAAGTTG
>CAINNT010000165.1 GCA_903851225.1 uncultured Chloroflexota bacterium | reverse complement strand
GCGGAGCATGCGCTTCCAGGGCCAATCGGCTGGCTGCTCCGTCGCGGTTTCGGCGGTCTGCGCCGCTTCTTGGCATTCTTGATTGCTTTTGCCGCCCTCTGCGTGGTGTTCAATGTGGGCTCGACGGAGGTGTGGGCGCCCACTGCGCTGACCGATAACACGTTTGCGCGCGCGACACGAGTGGTTTCAGCACTCGTACTCGCATTCCTGTTTGCGCGGGTTGCGCCGGCAGCAGTGCTGATGTTGGTTCTTGTCACATGGGTTCTGAATCCATTCTCGAGTCAACCTTTCCAACCGCTTGGCACCACCCTTCCGGTTGAGCTCGACCCTGCAATTCGCCTCGGCCTCGCCCTGGTTGTTGCAGGGCTCTTTCTACTTTGGTCAAAGCGCGAACGCGTCGGGACAGTCAAGACTGCACCGGTGGGGCACGGGCTGAGCGCGCCGAAAGCCTCCCACTGGCTTGGGACCGCCAAGACGGACCCCTCACCAAGAACGTTGATTCCCGATCAGGTGCAATCACTACCAAAGACCTGCCATGAGCGTCCAGCACTGGAGTGGATTGGAAATCCAGAGTGGGAGACGCTTGATGTGTGTGGAGAGCAGCAAACCATTGTTGTCGAAGAGGCACCGCCAAGCGAACCAGTGGAAACGCTCAAGCAGCAGAAATATTCCGTTGGCGCGACACTCTCCAAAGCGAAGCTCACCCAACAGCTCAATGAGCTTGGGTTTACGCGTGTAGACACTATTGCGGAGCCGTTGCAGTACTCGTCAGCCCGCGGCAGCATCAGCCTGATGCGTCAAGAGCGCGACATCATTTGTATCGTGATCTCTAAAGATCAGATCAGCGAAATCCTCGAAGTTGAAGCGGAAGGGAGCGGATCCGGCACGCCGCTCCAAGAGATTCAACTGGAGAACACGGTCTTGGTTGCGCCAACCACACCACCTGTGCCAAAGACCACCACATGGACCCCCCGCAGCGCACGCTTGACGCCCGCAGGCGAGCCGTGGCGAATCCCTGATGGCCTTGCGCTCTATTTGGGTTCACCTGTCTGGTCGTCACGCATCGGCTCATTCCTTTTTCTTGCAGCGTCAGCAATCGTGATTGTGGCGTTGACGGCGCAACTTGTGGTTGAAGTGCTCTATTGGTTCGAGATCATCAAGGAGTACCCCATCAAGGTGGGCCCAGGCGGCATCGATCCAGCAGTGGCACTCTTCTCCCAAGCGATCTGGCTCACTGCGTTTATCGGGATGATTCCGTACCTCGCCGCAAGCTATTTCACGGCGGGGCGTCTGCGCGAATGGATCGAACAAGTTGGCTATTCAGATGCTGCACGCGCGCTTGCACGTCTAGAGGCACTAGCGCGGCTGACGGCACAACAGGAGGTGGCACGCGTCTCACTTCGCCGTGAGTACGCCCGAACGGCGGATCAGGCCGCACAACTTGTGGAACAAGCCGCCAGTGCAGGATCTGCGGCGGCCAAACAATTCGGAGAAGCACTTGCAGAGCGATCAGATCGGCCTCGCCCGCTATCTGGACGAGAAGCGTCGTCTCCACATCGTGAGATTCTTGGAGTCGGAGCCGATCTCCCGGGCACCGATGCCGCAGGTATCTATCGTGTGTATCCGCACTACACCGCCATATTGCGCCGAGTTTTCGCCGGCGCGATGGACTTTCAGGTCCGCGAACGTTTTGCTCGCACCAGAGGTGAGTTCCATGCAGAGACGAAAGACCTCATTGCCGAAGGCGTCACCATCGCGCTCAAGGAGAAGCTCCAAGTGATCCACCGTCGGGGTCTGATGGTTGGCGAGCTTGAAGAAGCAGGAAAGGATCTAGGTGCGACAGTGGCAGACGAGCTATGGGCTGATCACAGTGTACGCACGGCGGCACTTAATGCTTTGAGCGTGAAGCCAGATGCGGCAATTCCACAGTTGCTCTCGCCGGGCCAGGCACGCATGCTTGGTACCACTGCCACTCAGTTTGCCGTCTTGCCGCAGCCCCTCATGCGCAGCGCATCGCTGCTGAGTGAGGCCGGGGTCGGTCCGGTCATCATCTCTCAAAGCCTCGAGTCGGCCGGGATCATCCGTGTCACGCCGTTCCGCGAAGGGTTCTACGATTACGGACAAGTTCGCGGCCCAGAGGAGGTAAGCGGTGCGGCCTGAAGTGCGGGACCAGTGGAAAGAGTTGCTTGAGGCGGAAGGCCGCCCTGCCACGAGCAAGAACGCTCCCGAGCCCATCCTGGGCGCCCGCAAGATTCTATTCATCGCCACCTTTGGGACAGCGGGCGTTGCACTCGCGTTCCCCCTTGCAATCACCATTGTGACTTTTACGGCCGGACTTCTTCACGAGGGCGTGACGACCATTCAGGCCCTGCTTGCGCGCTGATCGCTACGGGGTGATGTAGATGCGATCTCCCCACGCTGCCAACTCAAGAGACGTG
>CAINNT010000164.1 GCA_903851225.1 uncultured Chloroflexota bacterium | reverse complement strand
CCTGCTCGCGGACATGTTTGATTCGGTGATTCGCGCGGTACCCCAACTTGCGATCGCGCTTGAGGTGCGCGGCGTGCGGCTCCCAACGCGTCAAACTCCACCAACGCGCCGTCGACCATCTCGCTTCGGTCGTGCCGATCTCCTCATCGTGGGCCTCAGTGTCGGCGGCCTGCTCGTCTCGGTGGTGCGCGCGGTGGCCGAGGCTATACTCGCGGCATGAGTCCGTTCAAGGCCTTCCCATCCGTCGGGAGCGAAGCGCCCGCCTTCACGCTGCGCGATGCTGCCGGAAACGAACACAGCACCGCTGCCGCTCGTGGCAAGTGGCTCGTCATCTATTTCTACCCAAAGGACGACACCCCTGGCTGCACGATTGAGGCGTGTGAGTTCCGCGACGCTGAGTCAGCACTTCAGAGGGCCGGGGCACTCGTGTGGGGGGTGAGCCCCGACGACCAGGCAAGCAAGGCCGCATTTCGCGACAAGTTCTCGCTGAACTTCCCGATCCTCTCCGACCTCGACCATCAGGTCGCCGAGGCCTACGGGGTCTGGGGTGAGAAGCAGATGATGGGGAAGAGCTTCATGAGCACCCATCGCGTCACCTACTTGGTCAATCCTGCGGGGCAGATCGCGAGGGTCTGGGAGAGCGTGACCCCAACGGGGCATGCCGCAGAGGTGCTTGCGGAGATCACCAGCCAGCAGGGGTAAAAGGCGGTGCCATTGGGGGGACGCCGGCACCGCCTTAGGCAGCGATTCTGGCAGAGATTCACGTTCGGCACAAGAAAAAGTGACCAAATTGCAACGAACGCGTTGAGCACGCTTCACGAGAGCCCCTGCTACCCTTACCCATGCAAGCAATGACCCACGGCAACACCGAAAGGCTCACTGTGACGCTTGAAACGCAGGACTTCCTCGTCCAGCCGGTAGACGCCTCCTGGCTTCAGTGCAACATCGAGTGCCAAGAGGCCTGCCCCGTCGGCACCAACTGCCGCGGCTACCTCAACCTCGCCGCCGAAGGACGTTTCGAAGAGGGGTACCTCCTCTCCCGCGAACCGAATCCCATCGCTGCCATGTGTTCCTACGTGTGCTCCGCCCCGTGTGAGCGCGCGTGTCGCCGAGGCGACATCGATCGCCCACTCGCGATTCGCGCAATGAAGCGCGTCCTGGTTGAGTGGCACGCCGCATCGGGCATTCCCGATGTTGCACCAGCGATCACGCCGCGCTCGGAGAGCGTCGCGGTGATCGGCGCCGGACCCGCTGGTCTCTCCGTTGCGCGCGAGCTCGCGGTAAAGGGCTACCAGGTCACCGTCTACGACAGCCTGCCGTATGGCGGCGGCACGATGCTCATCGGCGTTCCGGCATTCCGACTGCCGCGCGAAGCCATCGAGACCGACGTGCGCCTCATCGAGCGACTCGGCGTGAAGTTTGTGTACAACACAGAGGTCGGTCGAGACATCACCTTCGAACAGCTGCAACAGCAGTACAACGCAATCGCCATCTGCGCCGGTGCAATGAACGCCGTTGCGCTCGACATCCCAGGCAGAT
>CAINNT010000163.1 GCA_903851225.1 uncultured Chloroflexota bacterium | reverse complement strand
TGGGCACCTTTTCCTTTAGCTAACTCGACGAGACAGACCATCCAACTCTGTGCAGACAATTGGCAGGGTCACCAGATACGGCATCGTACACTCTTGGGTGGCGGACTCGCCGCAGCCAACATAGAGGACGAACCAATGCAGTCACGCTGGCTCACGATGACCCGCCGCCTGCCTGTAGCCTTCCTTCTCTTGGTGTGTGCCATCGCGGCAATGGCCTCGCCCCCACTCGCCGCCGGCCAAGCCATACCCACCACCACGCCGGTGGGTTCGCCGACCGCCCTGCCACTCACGGCAAGCCCCACCCCGGCGACAGCCACCGCAGCGCCCTCAACGGCATCGCCAACCCGAACCTCAGCGATCGCTGAGTCGCCGACTGTTCCGGGTACCGTGACTGGCTCCGCAACCCCCACCGCTACCGGCACGCCGACCGCTTCAACGACGGCAACCTCCTCGCCAACCGAGGCCCATCGCACCCTAGCCGCCACAACCACGCCAATCGCCAGTGCACCATCGACCCCCGCCCCGATACGTGCCCGGGCAGTACTGGCGACGGCGGTACCGACCAATGCCAGCATCGTCACGATGCGTCGGACAAACGTCCGCGACACCTCGTTCACGATCGTCTGGACGACCGACACCGCCGTCACGGGGTACCTGAACTGGGGACCGTCGGGCACCGAACCGGCCACCGCGGCGTACGACCGTCGAGGTGCGTCCGCAACCTCAACCGTGCACTCGGTGACGGTGAACGACCTCGCTCCGTCGACACGCTACGCCTTCGACATCGTTTCCGGCGCAACGAACTTCACGAGCGGTGGCGCGCACTTCGACGTCACCACGGGTCCTACCCTGGCCGTCACTGCGCCCGACCTCGCCTCCGGGCGTGTCATCCTCGGGAGTAGGTCGGTGCCTGCCGACGCGTTGGTGTGGCTGCAGGCCTCGAACGCGCACGGCGTCAGCGCCCCCGTCTCCACCTTGGTGACCACCGCCGACGCCGGTAGTTGGGTCCTCGACCTTGGAAGCCTGCGGTTGTCCGATCTATCCGCGGCGTTCGCGGTCACCGCCGACACAGTACTCACGATTCAGGCCGACGGCGGTGCGTCTAGCAAAGCGTCCCTTCGGACGACCGTCGCCGAGGCGCGAGTCGGCCGACCGGTTCTCACCGACCTCTTCGATGTCCCCATAAAGATTGGGTGGAACCTCGTCGCTCTGCGTGCCACACCCTTGCAGGCCATGACCGCCGAGGACCTTTGCCTCTCCCTGAACGGCACGCAGGCAGGGACCGCCCTCGAACTGGCCCGGTGGGAACTTGGCGCGTGGGAAAGTCACCTCTGCGGGCTTCCCCCCAACAGCTTCCCAATGGAGACCGGTAGGGGCTACTTCATCCGGGCGAGTCGCGCGACGACGTGGTCGTATCGCGGGGAACAGGTGTTGACGCCCGCGCCTCAACCCCTCACGGTGGGCTGGAACCTCGTCAGCGTTGCCACCGGCACGACCTCCGGCCCGACCGTCGCAAATACCTGCACCACATTGAACACGGCATACGGGGCCGGTGCGGCGGTGGAGTTTGCGCGGTGGCAGTCCGGTGCGTGGGAGGGGCACCGGTGCGGAATCCCTCCCAACAATTTCACCCTTGACGATGGGTTTGGGTATTTCGTCCGGATCGCTCAACCGGCCCTCTGGCGAACATCCTCAGCGCCAAATTGCGGGACGGTTGACGCGGCCAGATTGATTGCCGTGTCAGGTTCAGCAGTGAACCTCAATCTACCGAACTGGCCGCGGTCCGATCTGCTCACCCCGTTGTCGGTCTCCGCCCAATCGCAGGTCGCGGTGCTTGCCTCCGCTGCGTCCGACACGGTGCAAGCACGTGCCACCACATTTATCGCGCGCATTCCAAACGTCACTGTGAACGCATCGTATGGCCTTGCCTGCACATTGACCATTCTGAACTCTGGTACGAAGCCGATTGACTTCGTATCACAAACTAGGGTCGATCCCGCATCCAGCGACAATCCGCTGTGGGCCGACACTGAGCAGGGCTTGCAGATGGAGATTACTATCGATGGCGTGTCACGTTATTTCGGTCCAATCGACACAGTGAGAGCACCCCAGCCTCCATACCTTGAGCGAATCGCAGCGACTAGCGCCATGCAATATGAAGTGAGTATTTTTCTCCCACGGCAATCTTCCCTCAGATCCTGGGGTGACATTGCGAGGCAATCTTTGATCGTAAATCTGGAGTATGTATTCACTCGCTATTAGTCCGAAAAGATCGAAGGCACGAGTGGCTGCTTATTTCAGTGACAAGGACGGCTACGTTGATTGTCTTAAGGCACAGCTACATCGTCCCGACCAACGTCCCGACCAATCCGTGCGGCCCGTCGTCCGGCATCGTGATGC
>CAINNT010000162.1 GCA_903851225.1 uncultured Chloroflexota bacterium | reverse complement strand
CGCGTTGGGAATCGCCATGTTGGAGATGAAGTCGAGCAGGCCGCGAAGCGGCCCCTGCAGGCCAGAGAGCCCCCATGCATCCGCGATCTCCGTGGGGATCACGCCCGGGCTGTAGCGGTTAGCCGGAGGGAGTGCAATCGGCGTGTCTTTCAATACGACGGCAAAGAAGTAGGCGAGCAGTAACCCAAGGACGAAGACGGGGATTGAGACGCCGAGGTTCGCGAAGATCATCGTCGAGACATCGGTGCGCGAATTTCGCTTCGTGGCCGATCGCACGCCGAGCTTGATGCCAAAAAAGGTGGCGATTGTCAGCGAAAGCGCTGCGAGTTCGACGGTCGTCGGCAGTCGATCCACGATCAGCTGGGTCACTGGAACACCGAACCTGATGGATTCGCCGAGATCGCCAGTCAACACCTGCCGCATGTACGTGAGGAACTGAGCCGGAATCGGTTGATCGAATCCATATCTGGCGTTGAAAACCGCGCATGTGGCTTCCGTCGCCTTCTCGCCCAGTAGAGCAATGCACGGATCGCCGGGGAGGAGCCGCGTGATCGCAAAAACTGCAATAAGAATGCCAAAGATCACTGGAAGGCTCACCAAGAGCCGTCGCATGATGTAGGTGGTCATGATCGCTGCATCCCCTCCCCTACCGAGTTGGAAGAGTGCGCCCCCGCCGTCACCCGAAGGTGGCGACGGGGGCTTCCGAACTCACCACCGCGAGGTGGTGGATTCGGCCTCACTCATTCCGCTTTCGTGCAGCTATCCGGATTCAGGAACGCACCGAGGGTATACCCGAAGTACTCGAAGGTACCGGTACGACCCTTGTGCCATGGGTTTGCGCAGTCCCAGAGCGAAGCAAACGTGTCAACCACGTCAGTGGCATCGAACGTCGCGCCGTTGTGGAACTTCACGCCCGTGCGCAGGGTGCAGGTCCAGGTGAGCAGATCTGTCGAGGCCTCGCATGCGGTGGCAAGGAGAGGCTTCGTCTCCGCCCCAGCCGTTACGAACCCGAAGAGACCTTCGCCGATCTGGCCGCAGACTCGCAGTGACTCACCATCCGTCTCGTCCGCACAGTAGAGCCCACCAGGCTCACCGTTCTGGACCCAGACAAATGTGTCGTCGCCACCCGAACCGAACGCGGCGAGCTCCTCGTTGCCAAGCGGCGACGAGTGCGCGCCCTGGATGCCAGCCGCAAACGCGACAGCCGAACCACCGTGAGCAACTGGAATCATCGGCACATTCGCCTTGATGGCGTTGTTTGCCTCTGCGTACAGCGCTTCGCGCTCCGCAGCAACCGCCGTCGAGCCCGCCTGCGCGAGCGCGCTGGTGATCGCATCGATCGGTGCACCGAACTGGATCACCGATGGTCCAAAGTGGGCGTCGAGGAAGTTCGTTGCGTCGGGATAGTCCCCCGTCCAACCTAGGAGATGGAGACCAGCCAGTGTGCCGCTACTCGCCGCATCCAAGAATGCGGTCGATTCGATCTCCTTGACTTCAGCATTGATCCCGATCGCCTTCAGCTGGTCCTGGATGTCGGCCGAGACCTGTGCCGGAACCGGAAGGTAACCGCGATCCACCTGGCGATAGGAGATCGTTGTCTTGAAGCCGTTTGCGTAGCCAGCCGCTGCCATCAACGCTTTGGCCTCATCAAGGTTCTGTTCGTACCAGGCCTCACCTGCGCACCCATGTGCAATGGTGCATGGCGTGAAGTGGCTTGCCACCTCAGAACCGCCTGGATAGAAGGTGTCCACGATGCGCTGACGATCCAACGCGAGAGCCACTGCCTTTCGGACCTCGAGCTTCTCAAAAGGATCGCCAGGGATCGACGAGTTCATGCCCACGTACATGATGTTCAGTGCCGGTCGGGGGATGACCTGCAGTGCCGGATCCGCAGACGCTGCCGCGATGTCCGTTGGGGCAAGGTTGTCAATTCCGTCGGCCGTACCCGCCTTCAAGGCAATGAGCCGTGCTGCTGCTTCTGACTGCCACTGGAAGACAGCGGTCCCCGAAGTAGCGAGTTGACCCCAGTAATCTGCGTTGCGCTCAAGGACAATCTGCGTCCCGCGCTCCCACGCCTTGAACTTGAATGGGCCGGTGCCGTTCGGCTTCTCAACGATGCTGCCGTCGGCAGTCGCCGTTGAAAGGTAGCCAGAGTCGTTGATCACAAAGTTGGTCAGTGCCAGCTTCTGGATGAACGCGACGTCAGGTGCGCAGAGCTCGAAGACGACTGTTGAGGCGTCAGTCGAGGTGATGCGCTTGAATCCGTAATAGCCCTCCGCGGAACAATCCGCTGGGCCCGCTTCTGGATATGCCTTCGGGGCGAAGGCGATGGTGTCGGCGCTAGAGCTCGAAGAGCCACCGCATGCCGCAGCAACCATCAGGAGTGCGGCGCCGATCGCGCCGATCCGTAGGTTCTTCATTGCTACTCCTTGATTACGTCCAAGGGAGAGGCGTCGCCCTCCCCGCTGCGGAGATTCCGCATTACGGGCGAGGATAGTGGAGTGCGGGAGGCGGTGTTCAGCCAGTCGCATCCCCTCGTGGGGCAGCAGGCTCCACCCTAT
>CAINNT010000161.1 GCA_903851225.1 uncultured Chloroflexota bacterium | reverse complement strand
GTTCGCCAGAAGGGCGCGAAGCACAAGGAGCGGTCCTCTGATCACCTCCTGATGGTAGCCTTCACCCCGATCGCCCATTGGGCGAAGGAGGCGCAGGCTCCGCTGCGCGGGAGGATCGATGGCAAAGGCTCAGGAACGTGCCGGGCTCGACGATCTCGATCGCCGCCTGATGGAGGTGCTCCAGGTCGACGGTCGTCGTCCGTTCACCGAGATCGCCACCGCGTTCGCCGTGCCTGAGTCCACTATCCGCGCGCGCTACAAGGCGCTCGTGGATCGTGGTGCACTGAAAGTGATCGCCGTTGCGGATCCGCTCAAGGTCGGCTATCCGCTGATGGCGATGATCGGCGTTCGTTGCACGCCCGCCGCACTCCTCTCCACCGCCGCTGCACTCGAGGCGCTGCCCGAGGTCAGCTACTGCGTGGTGGTCGCCGGCGCGTACGACCTGCTCATCGAGGTGGTCTGTGAAGACAACGATGCGCTTCTCTCGTTCCTGACAGAACGGCTGCGCTCGATTCAAGGTGTACTCGAAACCGAAACGTTCGTCTATCTGCGCATTCTCAAGCAGAACTACGAGTGGGGTACCGCCACGCCGTAACGCGTTCGCCTTACACGGCGCGGGACTTCCTCCATCCAACGATCGCCGCGCCGCCGATCCACACTAAGAGCATCGCGAGGATGATCTTTGGTAGCTCGTTAATCCATCCGTCGCCACCAGTGCTCTCGCCGCCATCCATGGGTCCTGGCGCGGGCGCGAAGAGAGGCATCGGTCCGGCAACGCTGCCATCCGGCAGGAGGCAGGTCATCAGTGCAGGGTCGGCTGGGTCTGCATCCGGCGCGCAGGGCTCAAGGCCTGCGACGAAGTCTTCGTACCACTGTTCATACATCGCCGCCCAATCTGGATCCTCCGTGGCAGGCGCGTCCGAGGCCGCTGGCACCGTAGTATCGATCGGCGTGATGACCACCGGGGCGCCACCGCTCGCTTCCAGCTGCTTGAGCGCTTCGGGAGCCTCCGCGGGAAGCGCCTCGCCCTCTTGTCGATCGAAGCGCACCTCACCGGTCACGGGGTCAACCTGATAGACGAACGTGTGTCGGCTGATGCAGCCAGCCGGGCAGTCGCCCCAGCCGTAGGTGTAGATGACGATCCAGCTTGCGGCGCTCCCGGGCTCTCCCTTCACTTCGTAGTACTGGGAAGCCCCGATCAGCCCATCACCCAAGAAGGCGAAGTCTTCAAACGGGGCGCCGGTGTCAAGGATGGCCTCATGTGCCTCCGCAGGAGTGTCGATCGGAAGGCTGTGGCTCCCTGCGGCGCTGACGCGCGCTGGGAGTACGGCGGCGAAGATCAGCGCAAGGGCGGTGAGCGCCGTGAACACTCGAGTGAGTTTGATCTGCATGTTGCGCTCCTCCGCCTCTCTCACCTTCATCACTCTCAACTTCATCACGTTCAACTTCATCAATTGGCTGCCCAACGTTCCTGTAACGCCGTCGGCAACCCCGAGGTTCCCGTCGGGCCCCAGCCAGCCTGGAGCGTGGTCGGGGCGGAGGGATTCGAACCCACGGCCTCCTGCTCCCAAAGCAGGCGCGCTACCAAGCTGCGCTACGCCCCGTCCTCGCCATCCTAGCGTGGCGCGCCTC
>CAINNT010000160.1 GCA_903851225.1 uncultured Chloroflexota bacterium | reverse complement strand
GCCGTGCGTCGCTGGAGCGCGGTCAATCTCACTCAAGCGCAAAGCGGTCTGCGGGCTTGGTCCATCGGTGATCTGACCTCGTACCTGAAGACGGGCCATGGCACGCGAGCTGGCTCTTTCGGTCCGATGAACGAGGTGATCGAAAACAGCACGCGTAATCTCACCGACGCCGACGTGCGCGCGATGGCCGTGTATCTCAAGAGCCTGCCGGCGATCGAACGCAGTGACGAGCAGAGCCTGTCGGATCGCGAGCGCGGCGCCGGCGAGACCTTGTACACGATCCATTGCGGAACCTGTCACTTGCCGACCGGCGCCGGCTCCAAGCCGGGCGAAGACCTCGGGCCTCCGCTGGCGGGCAGTGCCGTCGTGCAGGCGAGCGAGCCGTATTCGCTCATCAACATCATCCTTTATGGCACCCAGGTCATCACGCCGACGCCGCCGAAGGCCTGGAAGAACATGAAGCCGCTGTATGACTCGCTGGACGATGACGAGGTCGCGCAAATCGCCAACTACCTGCGCAGCAGCTGGGGCAACCGCGGCGGCAAGGTCAGCGAGGCGGATGTGGCGGAGCAGCGCAGCGACGACGAGTAAGGGCGACGAGATCGCAGGGGGGCTTATGGCAGTGTCACGACGCGCCGTGTTGCGCGCATCTTTGGCCGCATTGTCGATGGGTGTTCCCGCGACTCGCGGTTGGGCGGCGGCCAATCGCGCCGATGTCATCATCATCGGCGCGGGCTTTGCGGGCCTCAACGCAGCGGCACAGTTGCGCGAGCAGGGCTTGCGAGTGCTGGTGCTCGAGGCTGCGCGGCGACCGGGCGGTCGCTCGAACACCGCCTATCATCTGGATCCGCGCATCGAACTTGGCGCATCGCAGGTCGGCCCCATGTACGCCCGGGTGCGTGACGTCGCCAATCGACTCGGCGTCAAGCTCAGTCCCGGCGCGCATATCAACGCGCCCTACTGCTATGTGCTTGGCGAGCAGATTATCGGTGCGAAAGCCTGGGCGAGTTCACCGCACAACCCGCTCGAAGGTCGCGAGCGCGAGATCGGCCCGCAGGCGCTGAACGCGTTTTACGTGGAGCGTCGCAGCCCCTTCGAGGCACTCGACGACTGGCTTACACCGCGCGCGGCGGAGTTTGATCTCTCGCTCGGTCAGTGGTTGCAGCGTCAGGGCGCTTCACCTGCGGCGCAGCGCCTCATCGATCACACGCTCGGTAACCCGGGTCTCGATAACGTCGGCTTGTTGCGCATGTTGCAGGAAGCCACGCGTAGTCGTGCCGACGTGAAGGCGCTTGCCGCGATGCCGAACATGGAGGGCAAAGACGTCTTTGAGCGCTTTGCCATCACGTCATCGCATGTGGTGGGTGGCACGTCGGTACTCACCGATCGCATGGCGGCGGCCTTGGGAGATGGAGTCAGACTGCGCCATAAGGTGACCCAAATCGATCTTGATCCACAGGGTTGCGAGGTGCGCTGCGAGGACGGAAGCCGGCATCTGGCGCGACGGGTGATCGTCGCCGTGCCGTTCGCAGCGCTACGTAATGTGGCCATCACGCCGTCGCTCACGGCCGCGCAGTCGGATGCCGTGCGGCGTATGCCTTACAACAACCAGAGTCAGGTGTGGCTGCGCATCAAGGCGCCGTACTGGGAGGACGACGGTCTCGAAGCGTCGATGTGGACGGACGGGCCGTTTTCCTTGATTCGCCAGCAACTCGAATACGACGGCAAGCGTGAACTGATGAGTGTGCTGTCGTTTGGCAATAAATCGAAGGCCGTGGATGCGCTTTCGCCGGCAGATCGCGGGCGCCTGGCTATCGACTATATCGAGAAAGTACGGCCGAGTACGCGCGGCAAGCTTGAGTTTATTGGCGTGCACTCGTGGGCACAGGATCCGCTACATGGGGGCTGCAGCCACGCGTTTCTGCCCTGGCGTGGGGCTGCGTGGGCAAACACCCTAAATCGACCTCATCACCAATTGCACTTCGCCGGCGAGCATACGCGCCGACTCGAAGTGGGCATGGAAGCCGCGATGGAATCCGGCGAGCGTGCGGCCCTCGAAGTGCTCGAGTCGTTGGCATGAGTACTTCGCTGCGTGCATTGCAGGTGTCGAGGACTCTGTTGGCGATCGTTCCGCTGGCGATCAGTCATCTGATGATGGCCTCGCTCCACGCCGCACCCGCCGCCACACCCCTGCCCGCACCGGTGTCGGTCAGCGTTGCTCCCGGTGCCTCGTTCAAGGAATGCGCAGAGTGTCCGACCATGGTGGTCGTTCCTGCAGGCTCGTTCGCCATGGGGTTCGATGGCGGTGAGGACGGGCGCTACGAAGGGCCTGTGCGGCAGGTAACGATCGCGCGAACCTTCGCGGCGGGCCG
>CAINNT010000159.1 GCA_903851225.1 uncultured Chloroflexota bacterium | reverse complement strand
TCATTAGAACCGGCAAGCTTTGGGTCACAGCCCCACGACCAAACCCCCCACCTTCGCCCTCATGCTGGGCGGCGCCGTGGCCGCGCGCGAGGGCCGCATGCTCTCGATCTCAACGGCGGATGCGTTTCTCAAGGGTTTCTGGAAAAGCGCCTTCGCCGTCTTCAGTCACGGCGTCGCGGCCGCGATCGCCATTTGCCTCGCGGAAGCAGGCCGTCAGTGGATCGCGACGGAGATCGAAGCCGGTGCGGAACTGGCCTTCGGCGTTCCGCTGTGGGTCGTGCAGGCGGTCCTGCCGCTGGGCTTTGGAGTGGTCGCGCTGCGTTCGCTCCGGCACGTACCGGACGGATGGCGCGGCAGGCTCGCCGCGACCGGCATCGCCGCGCTCGTTCTCATCCTTGCGCTGTATCCGCCGCTGGATCCCGCGCATCTGGTCTGGCCGGCGCTGATCGTGCTCGGCATCGCCACGCTGGCGGGCGCGCCGATCTTCGTGTCGTTGGGCGGCGCCGCGCTGATTCTGTTCTGGGGACAGGGTGAGACGATCGCCTCCCTGCCGGTGGATCACTATCGCCTTGTCACCAATCCGACGCTGCCGACGATTCCGCTGTTTACGTTGGCGGGCTACTTTCTGGCCGAAGGCGGTGCCTCCAAGCGACTGATCCGCGTGTTCCGCGCGCTGTTCGGTTCCATCCGCGGCGGTCCGGCGATCGTCACCGCGATCGTCTGCGCGTTCTTCACTTCGTTCACGGGAGCATCCGGCGTGACGATTCTGGCACTCGGCGGACTGCTGATGCCGATCCTGCTCGCCGCCGGCTACAAGGAGCGCACGGCGCTGGGTCTGGTGACGGGAGCGGGATCTCTGGGGCTGCTGTTGCCGCCCTGTCTGCCGCTGATTCTCTACGCCATCGTCGCCAAGGTGCCGATGCAGGACATGTTCCTCGGCGGGGTGCTTCCGGGGACGCTGCTCGTGGTCATGGTGGCGTGGTGGGGGATTCGTCAGGGACCGCGCGAGGCCGAGCATCGCGTTCCGTTCTCATGGAGCGAGGCGCGCGCGGCCCTGTGGGACGCCAAGTGGGAGCTGCTGCTCCCCGCGGTGGCGCTCGTGGCCTTGTTCGGCGGCTTTGCCACGCCCGTCGAGGCCAGCGCGCTCACGGCGCTCTACGCCTTCGGCATCGAGGTGTTCGTCTACCGGGACCTTCCGCTCGTCAAAGGCACCACGAAGGTGCTGGCGGAGTGCGGTTTGGTGATCGGAGGCGTCCTGATGATTCTCGGCGTGGCGCTGGGCTTCACGAACTACCTGATCTTTGCGGACATTCCGACGCAGATCCTCGAGAGCATCACGGCCAACATCGAGTCGCCGCTGATGTTCCTCCTGCTCTTGAACATCTTCCTGCTGCTCGTGGGCTGTCTCATGGACGTGTTCTCGGCGATCGTGGTGGTCGTGCCGCTGATCGTGCCTCTGGGCGAGCACTACGGCATCGAACCGGTGCACCTTGGCATCGTGTTCCTCGCCAATCTGGAACTGGGCTATCTCACGCCGCCTGTGGGCATGAATCTGTTCCTCGCGAGCTACCGCCTCAACAAGCCGATGGGTGAGGTCTACCGCAGCGTGGTGCCGATGCTGGTCGTGTTGTTCATCGGCGTATTGGCGATCACCTACGCGCCGTGGCTCACGACCTGGCTGCCCGGTCTGGTGAAGGCCGGTTAGGACAGGGCTTGCGGCGCCGCGGTCACTGCCAAGTGACCGTGCCGGTGTTGGTTGCGTTGAACGTGCTCGAGGACGGGCAGCCGCCGAGCACGACCGGATCGCGGTAGTACGCCAGATAGGAGCGGCTGGTGCCGGTGAAGATCGGATCGCCAAGTGCCGCAGAACGCTGCGAAACGGTCTGGTCGCTGATTTCCGGAGCCGTGACTGAGCCCGCATTGGCGCTCTTGATGTAAAGCCGCTTGAGCGTGCCCGCCGCG
>CAINNT010000158.1 GCA_903851225.1 uncultured Chloroflexota bacterium | reverse complement strand
GCGCGTAGCCGGCCATGTTCGACCCGATCGTGATCGCCCAGTAGGCGATCTGGTCCCAGGGCAGCAGATAGCCGGTGAAGCTGAGCATCAACGTCAGGAAGAGCAAGACAACACCAACGACCCAGTTGAATTCGCGTGGTGGCTTGTACGCGCCGTGATAGAAGACGCGCATCATGTGCAAGAAGACGAAGAAGACCATGAGGTGCGCGCCCCATCGGTGGATGTTGCGGGTGATTTGGCCGAATGGCACGAGGGTCTGAATCTTGAGGATGTCGGAGTAGGCCTGCGTTGCCGACGGGGCATAGAAGAACATCAGATAGACGCCCGTCACGGTAAGTACGAGGAAGAGGAAGAAGCTCAAGCCACCAAGGCAGAAGGTGTAGGCGAACTTGACCGCGTGCTGCCGTACGCGCACCGGGTGGAGATGCAGGAAGACGTTGTTCATCACCGCATAGGCGCGGCTGCGCTCGTCGTTGGGGTAGGAGTTGCGGAAGATGGAGCGCCACGCTGCTGACCTACGGACCGCCTGATCGACCCTCGCCAGTAGGCTCACTGTGCCCCTCCCGCTACGCCAGCAACGCCGGCCAACTGCCCATCTCGGTAGGACTCCTTATAGAGGCGTCCGTCCGAGCTGATCTCTTGTAGTTCGAACCGCTCCATCGTAATGGCGTCGAAGGGACAGCGCTTGACGCAGAGGGCGCAGCGGATGCAGCGCTCCTCGTCCAGGAGCATTGCCCCACCGTTCTCCCAACCGTAGGCCTCGGAAAGCTCGGGGAGGGCACCCTCGGACTTGAGCTGGTTGATGTCCACCATATGGATGACCCCCTCGGGGCAGACGTCGGCGCAGGCGCCGCACAGCACGCAGCGCATTGGGTCAAACCAGATGTTGTAGTTGCACATGAGGCAACGGGTGCTCTCGGCGACCGCCTGCTGCGCGCCATAGCCGAGCTCCACCTGCGTGGTGAAGTTCTCGACGGGGTCCCCTGACGGCAGACGTGCCGCCAACGGCAACACTGGGATGTGCTGGCGTGGGATGCGATCGTAGAACTCGGGCATCTCGTGGCGCCAAGAGCTCGTGATCTTGACGTTGGCGTCGACGGTAATCTCGGCCTGCCCGTCGAGGTAGCGGTCGATGGCGTAGGCGCACTTCTTGGCGTGGCCGGCCGCCTCAATCATGGTGGCGGGGCCGGTGACGAAGTCGCCGCAGGCCCAGACTCCCTTGATGTTGGTTGCGTAGGTGGCCGGGTCGACCTTGACGCGACCGCGCGCCACTTCGAACGTGCTCTCGACCGGAAGGAAGCCGAGTTCGGCGGCCTGAGAGACAGCAGGGATCACGGTGTCAGCGGGAAGGATGAACTCTGAACCTTCGATTGGCACTGGGCTACGGCGACCCGACGCATCTGGCTCACCGAGGCGATTCTTGATCATGCGCACACCGGTGATCTTGCCGTTTTCGCCGATCAGCTCGAGTGGCGAGACGAGGAAATCCATGCGCACACCCTCGCGCTCTGTTTCGCCGAGCTCCTCTTCATCGACAACGAGTTCTGACCGCGTGCGGCGATAGGCGATGGTGACGCGCTCGGCGCCGTGACGGAGCGAAGTGCGCGAGCAGTCCATGGCGGTATACCCACCACCGATGACGACGACATCCTTCCCGACGTTGAGCGGCTTCCCGAGGTTTGCATCTTTCATGAAGTCCACGCCGTAGACGAGGCCGTTCAGGTCGGCGCCTGGAATGTCGAGCGCGACGGCGTTCATTGCGCCGGCGCAGATGGCGATCGCGTTGTACTGCTGCTGCAGCTGTTCGAAGGTGATGTCGCGGCCGACCTCAGTGTTGTAGACAAACTTCACGCCGAGTCGCTCG
>CAINNT010000157.1 GCA_903851225.1 uncultured Chloroflexota bacterium | reverse complement strand
CGACCCTCGAAGTTGCGGTTCCCAGAGAGCACGGCGGCCACGGTGAGGTCGCCTGACTCGATAGCGCCTGAGACGCCTGCGTCGAGTGGGCCAGAGTTGCCGATACAGGTGGTGCAGCCGTAGCCGGCCACAGTAAATCCAAGTGTCTCCAGTGGGGCGAGAAGTCCGGCTCGTTCCAGGTAGGCGGTCACCACCTTGGAACCTGGAGCCAGACTCGTCTTCACCCACGTCGGTACCTTCATACCGCGCGCAACCGCGCGCTGCGCAAGGAGGCCGGCGGCGATCATCACCGACGGGTTTGAGGTGTTGGTGCACGAGGTGATGGCCGCAATCGCCACCGCGCCATCGTGCAGCTCGAAGGAGTCATTTGATGAGGTGGCAGTGGCGTGGTGCGCGCCCGCGCCCGCGCGATCGGGGTAGGCGGCGGCGAAGCTCTCACCAAGGTTCGGCAGCGGAACTCGGTCTTGCGGACGACGCGGACCAGCGAGCGATGGCACGACCTCACCAAGCTCGATGTGCACGATTGCGTCGTAGAGCGGTTCAGCGCCCGGCGTACGCCAGAGGCCCTGCGCCTTCGCGTAGGTTTCAACGAGGGCGATGCTCTCGTCACTGCGACCAGTTGTCTTTAGGTAGTCAAGGGTGATCTCGTCGATCGGGAAGAGTGTGGTGGTTGCGCCAAACTCTGGCGACATATTGGCGATCGTTGCGCGGTCGGCGAGGGAGATCGTGGCGAGCCCATCACCGAACGCTTCAACGTACGCGCCAACAACACCGTGTGCTCGCAGCCGCTCCGTGACCGTGAGCACGAGGTCGGTGGCGGTGGTGCCGGCGGGGAGCCGACCGGTGAGTCGTAGCCCCACGATCGTCGGGATCGGCGAGAAGAGTGGCTCGCCGAGGAGGACCGCCTCGGCCTCAATGCCGCCGACGCCGAATCCGAGGACGCCGAGGCCCGAGATCATGGTGGTATGTGAATCTGTGCCGACGCAACTGTCGGGGAAGGCGAGTGGCGCACCGTCAACCTCTTCGACGCGTACCACGGTGGCCAGGTTCTCGAGGTTTACCTGGTGGACAATGCCGGCGCCAGGCGGAACGACGCGGAACTTGTCGAACGCCCCCTGCGCCCATCGCAGCAGTTGATAGCGCTCGGTGTTGCGCTCGTACTCCTTTGCTACGTTCTGTTCGAGCGCATCGCGGGTCGCCCAGCGATCGACTTGCACCGAGTGGTCGATTACGAGATCGGCGGGAACCTGCGGATTGATGCGATGCGGATCGATGCCGAGCTCCGTCGCGGCGTTGCGGAGGGCGGCGAGATCAACGACGGCGGGCACACCGGTGAAGTCCTGCAGCACCACGCGCGCAGGAGAGAAGGGGACCTCGCGCTCGTCGCCCGTCGCGGATGCTGAAGCCCCTGGTTTCCAGGAGAGGTAGGCGTGGAGATCTTCCTCCTCCACGAAGCCATCGCCCGAGCGTCGGGCGGCGCCTTCGATCAGGATCTTGAGGATGAGCGGGAGGCGCTCCCACGCTGTTACGGGCTGCGGGAGTAGCTCGAGGGCGATGCGATCGGGGAGACCTGCCCCAAGCGAGCGTCGCGCTGAGAAGTGGTCTCCCACAGAGCCTCCTCGTTACTGTGCGTGGCCTCCGCATTGGCACCACGGGTGCGGCTAGGGTAGCGCCATGCGCCTGTACAGCGCGCCGCCGCTGCGGAGGCTACCATCGCCTCAATTGCGGGAGAGGCCTCGGCCGCCCGCCCATCGGTGAGGTGAGGGAGCAGCGTATGGGAGCGACACGCCGCAGCGCAATGTCGGCTGGGGGCCTCGTCATTCGAGGTGTCGGCGGGCGACCTGAGATCGTGATCGGACGTCGTCGCCGTGAGCGCGACGGCTTCGTTTGGTCGTTGCCGAAGGGGACCCCCGAAGAGGGCGAAACCCGTGAGGAGACAGCGCTCCGCGAGGTCCGTGAAGAGACGGGCCTCGAGGTGCAGATCCTCTCGTATTTCGATGCGATCCACTACTCGTTCACGCGCGGGGGAGAGCGCATCGACAAGACGGTGCACTACTACCTGATGGAGGCGATCGGCGGCTCGTTTGATCAATGGGATAAGGAGTTTGACGAGGTGCGCTGGGTGCCAATGGAAGAGGCGATCGCCCTCCTCGACTTCCAAACTGAGTGCAGCCTTGTGGAGCGTGCCTACGCGGCCCTGGCTGCATAGGCGATTCGTGCGGGCGGGTCGCTCCGCCACAATAGGGCACGGCGACCCCCTATCCTGTGGGGAGATCGGCGCCCGCCGATCGACGCGTGAGCGAGAGGGGAGATGCCGATGCATCGGAGTCTGAAGGTCCTTGCCGCAGCTCTCTTCGCAGCATCGCTGCTCTCGGGCTGCAGCGTCTTCTCGGCGCGCACCATTCGGGTGGGGATCGTGGGGGAACCCGCTGGCCTAGAGCTTTCCTACACAGATGACGCATCCGCACTCGTGGGCTCCATGGTCCACGCCGGCCTGTACCGCGCTGATGCCACCTTCGCTCCCACCCCCGTGCTCGCCGACGGAGAGGCGTCGAGCGCCGCCGGGGGCACCAAGTGGCGCGTCAATCTGCGCAGCGGACTCACCTTCCACGACGGATCGCCGCTGACCACTGACGATGTGATCTTCACGTACGAGCTTGCGGCATCCACCCGCTGTCCGCTCGTAAGTGATATCTGTGCGGTGGTGGCCAATCGCCTCGTCTCCGTGGAGGCAGGGGTTGACGGCGCACTCACCTTTACCCTGAAGTCGCCGTGGGCGCCGTGGCAGACTCGCGGACTTACGATCCCAATCCTCCCAAAGGCGGCGCTTGCCGCTTCGCTGGCGCGGCTGCAGTCGAACGTGCAAGCGGCCGATCGCAACGCCGTCTCACTCGTCCGAGAGAACATTGCCGCCGATATCGATGGCGGCGGCTGCGCTGCCTCCGGCGGTACCAATTGCACCTACGCGTCGCGCGTCACAGAGCTCGAGCGCACGCTGACGGACGCTGGGCTTCAACTGCCGGATCCACGTGGCTACCCACAACTCAGCAGCATTGGCGAGCCTACGGGGAGCCGTGACGATGAAGGCTACGCTCGTGCGCTCTACGTCCGACTTGCCGCGCTGGAGGCGCTCTTACTCGCCCCGACCGAAGACCAACTCGCGGCGGCATTCCCTCTCCTCGACGTGCAAAGCGCACCCATAGGGGCGGGGCCATATACGTTTGCAGAGCGCGTGCCTGGAGGCTACGTGCAACTTGCCTCCTTCGAGTCTTATGCGCTCGGAGAGCCGCCGATGTCGGCGATGACCTTGACGATCTTCACATCGCAAAGTGGGGTGGTGAAGGCGTATCAGGGCGGCGCAATCGATTGGGCTCCGGACCTACGGGCCGCAGATGTCGCTGGCTTGACGGTGAGTGATGATTCCACGCTGCTGCACGTGGCATCGCTGCGTGGATACAACTATCTCGCATTCAACACGCGGGATGGACGCATCTTCGCGAGCAGTGTCACTCGCAGGGCACTTGCCTCTTGCGTTGACCTCCCGGCAATCCTTACCGGTGCCACAGACGGTACAGGCATCAAGATCTCGAGCACGGTTGCGCCAACCTCCTGGGCTGCAGAGAGCCCAGCCGCCGCCGAGGCGACGCGTGATGTTGCGGGCGCCCGCGCCGCACTTATCGAGGACGGCTGGGTAGCCGGAGAAGACGGAGTCTTCGCTCGCGAAGGTACGCGACTCGAGGCAGACATCATCGTTCGCGAGGGTCAGGTAGCACGGACGCGCGCGGCGCAGCTGATCGTGGACCAGGTTGCCGAGTGCGGCATTTCGCTGACCGTGGCCGAACTTCCATACACCACCGATATCGCGCCGCGACTCCGCTATCCGAATGATTTCGATCTGTATCTCGGGGCGTGGCAGTGGGGCCTGGACCCTGATGATTCGGATATCTTCGCTTCCGCTGCATGCCCGACTGAAGAGGCTCCAGCTGGGAAGAATTTTGTCTGTTGGTCGAGCGCGCGCGTCGATGAGCTCTTGGCCCAAGGGATCGCAGCGGGCAGCGTCAACTCTCGTGTCGGCATCTACGCCACGATCCAGTCGCTGCGACGCAGTGAACGTCCGTACCTCTTGCTGTGGGGTGAGCCTGCATATTCGCTCCTCCGGAACCGATTCATCTGGGCGACTAGAGAGGCAGACATCCAGAGCCCGCTGTACGCATGGTCGATCCACACATGGGATCTGCAGAAGTAGGCGTGATGCGAACACGCGTGCTCGCTCTCGCGCAGATTGCTCCCACGCTTGGGGACCTCGGGCGGAACTTCGCGCTCCACCAGGCGAAAATCCAAGAGGGTCGCTCTGCCGGTGCAGACCTTGTGATCTTCCCCGAGCTCAGCCTCACCGGGTATCAGTTGCAAGATCTTGCCCCTGAGGTTGCGATGCGTCGAGGCGACCCACGGCTCCTCTCTTTGGCGAGCGTCACGAGCAATGGCCCATCTGCTGTGGTCTCGTTTGTCGAGTCCACGGAGGACCATCGCCTCTTCGCTGCCGCCGCGCTGCTTGAACGGGGAGAGGTGCGATACATCGCACGTAAGTGCTATCTCCCAACCTATGGGCTCTTCGATGAACGACGCTTCTTGGCCGCCGGCGATGCGATTCGCGCAACGAGGGCCTCGCTCGGTGGGCCAACCTCCCGGGGCGATGTTGGAGTCGGCATCGGCGTGTGCGAGGACTTCTGGCATCCGACTCTGCCGGCGATCCTCGCACAGGATGGGGCCGAGCTCCTGATCAACGTTGCTGCAGGACCGGCTCGTGGGGCCAGCGTAGACGCCGATCAGGGGCTTGGTTCTGCTGCATCCTGGGGCACACTGCTGCGAGCGACCGCGGCGCTCACTACCTCTTACGTAGCCTTCGCCAATCGCGTTGGCGTCGATGAGTCGCTGATCTTTTGGGGTGGCTCGAGAGTGATCGGACCGGACGGAGTCGTGATCGCCGAGGCACCGCTCTTCGACGAGGCGCTGCTG
>CAINNT010000156.1 GCA_903851225.1 uncultured Chloroflexota bacterium | reverse complement strand
TGTCGCATGACCTGTTCTCGACCCCGCACCGAAGTCGTGGCAGAGGCTAGCGCGGCGGTAAACCACTTCCACGGCAAGATCGCACAGCCGAGGAAGAGGAGAATTGCTGGCTGATCCTGTTTGAAGATGACGCTGACGAGCAGGAAGTACACAAAGAGCTGGAGGGCGGGATCGAGGAACCACCACACGTTGCCGAGCAGGGAGTTCGTGCCCTTGTTTCGGACTTCGGAAACAGTCAGGTACCAGACAAGTCGGCGCCGTTCCAATAGGGAGCTGAGGCTCTCGACGATGGTGCCGATGCTGCCTCGGCGCGGCCTGCCAACCGTCAGTTCCGTGCTGTGGGTGGTCATGAGAGGGCGAGGATAGCACCCGTCCCCCCTATACTGCCCCTAACCAGACCCCGACTGAAGGAGGATCACCGAGCATGAATCCGATCGCACGTCTCCGCGCCCGACTCGCCGCTCGATACCAAGCCGCCGACAAAACTGCCCTCACCAACCTTTCGTTCGTTGTTGTGATCGCCCTCACCGGTGTGCTCCTCGTAGGGGTAGCGGGCTACTCCATCTACGACAGCACCTGGGCCCCAGCGGTTGAGGTCAACAGCGCTTCGATCAATAAGGCTGAGGCAAAGGCACGTGCTGAGGTGACCGCCTTCCGCATCGCGCTGCAAGGCTCACGCATTCGTGCGCGGGTTGCGGCAGGCACCATGTCCAATAGTGCGGGCGACGCTGCCCTTGAGGCACTGAATTCGCAAGCGGAAGCGATCAGCAATCAGGTCACCACCGACATGGTCGACACACTCCTCATTCGAGACCTTGCTGCGGCGAACGGCGTAACTGCCGACCCAGCCGTCGTCGCGAGCGAATGGGCCAAGGAGACAATGCTTCCAGAGTTGCGCCTCTTCCGCCGTATCAGCATCGACGCTGCAGATGATCCAACGACAAAGCAGCCGACCGCCGCCACTCGGGCTGCGGCAAAGGCGAAGGCCGAAGCGATCCTCGCCGAGATCAAGGCGGGGGGCGACTTCTCTACGATCGCGAAGCGTGACTCCGATGACTCATATGCCGAGCTTGGCGGTCTCGTCGGTTGGAGCGCGAAGAGCGAGGATCCAGCCGGCGATCTCGGCTACGAGGCGGCGTGGGCGCTCGTCCCCTCGACCGACGGAGCAACCCAGCCGCTGACCGACGTAGTTGAGCGCTCTGAAGATCAGTTTGTCATCTTCCGCCTTGAGAAGGTCCAGGCGGAAAAGCTCGACCCAGACTTTGAGAAGCAGATCAGTGATGCTGGAATTGATCGTGGCCTCTACGAACGAATGACCGAAGAGCGAGCCCTGCAGACGGCGCTCAGCGAAAAGATCACCGCACAGTTGCTCGTTGGCCCAGTAGAGCAGCGTGAGGTCAGCTATGTGGCGGCGACCGTTCCGGAGAACGATGTGGAGCAGGTTCAGGTGAGCCACATCCTCTTTAGTCCAAACGATGACCCGAATACAGCGGGGGACCTTGATGCCACGGATCCGGCTTGGGTCGCGGCTGAGAAGGAGGCGAACGATCTGATCGCTCGCTTGAACAGCGGTTCGAACTTTGAGACAGAGGCGAAGGAGAGCGACGACACAACCTCCGGAGCCGACGGCGGACTC
>CAINNT010000155.1 GCA_903851225.1 uncultured Chloroflexota bacterium | reverse complement strand
TCCAGGAATGGGATGTTGATCACTATCTCATCCTTTCTGGTGATCAGCTGTACCGCATGGACTACAGCCAGTTTGTTGATCATCACATTCAGACCGGCGCTGATGTGAGCATTGGTGCGCTGCATGTCGACGCCGCACAGGCTGAGGGCTTTGGCTTGATGCACACCAACGAGCATGGCCGCATCCAGGAGTTCCGCGAGAAGCCGAAGGGTGAGGAGCTCAAGGCTATGTGGGTCGATACATCGCGGATGGGACTTTCCGCCGATGAGGCGCTGAAGCGGCCCTACCTCGCCTCGATGGGTATTTACGTGTTCAGCAGAGATACCCTGTTTGATTTGCTGGCCAAGAACCCAACTGCCACAGACTTTGGCAAGGAGATTATTCCCGAAGCACTGCGGCGTGGTGATAATCTCCAAAGCTACCTCTTTGACGATTACTGGGAGGACATCGGCACAATAGGCGCCTTCTATGAGGCCAACATGGCTCTCACCGATCAGCCGAATCCGGCCTTCTCTTTCTACGACGAAAAATTCCCGATCTATACCCGTCCCCGCTATCTCCCCCCGAGCAAGTTGTTTGATGCGCAGGTCACGCAATCGATCATTGGTGAGGGTTCAATGCTCAAGTCCTGTAGCATTCACCACTGCGTTCTCGGCGTGCGCTCCCGCGTCGAAGACGATGTCGTTCTCCAGGACACCCTGGTGATGGGTAACGACTTCTTTGAGTCGAGCGAGGAGAGGGCTGTGCTGCGCGAGCGCGGTGGCACGCCGGTTGGGGTCGGTCGAGGCACCACGGTCAAACGGGCGATCCTCGACAAGAACGCGCGGATTGGTCAGGGTGTGTCGATCGTCAACAAGGACCGTGTTGAGGAAGCAGATCGACCTGAGCTGGGCTTCTACATCCGCAACGGCATCGTCGTGGTCGTTAAGAACGCAACGATCGCCGATGGCAGTGTGATCTGAGTTCCTGCACGCTGGCCGGCCCAGCGAGGCCGTCCTTACCATGTCGGCCTGCGCCAGGCCAGTGCCCCGATCACGGCACTGGCCTGTTTCTGTCTCGTCAGCGCCACGCGTCGTCGCCATTTCGTTGACAGATGCGCACCGCAGGCTGCCAACGCCCTTGCGCTTCGCCACACTGTGCCCGTCCGCTACGGCATAGGTGGCATGACCTCCGCCACACAGAAAGCCCACTTCGGCCTGATCGGCCTTGGTGTGATGGGCGAGAACCTCGTGCTCAACGCTGAGCGCAACGGCTTCTCGAGCGTCGTTTACAACCGTACTTACGCCAAGACCGAGGAGTTCCTGGCGGGTCGTGGAGCCGGCAAACGGATCATTGGCGCCACCTCCCTGGAGGACTTCGTCGCCAAGCTCGAGCGACCACGCCGAATTCTGATGATGATCAAGGCGGGGCAACCGATCGACGCGATGATCCAGCAAATCGCCCCCCTGCTGGAGGAGGGTGACCTGCTGATCGACGGCGGTAATTCTCTCTACACCGACACCGAACGGCGCGTCGCCGAGCTGGAAAGCCGCAGCTTTGGCTACATCGGCATGGGTGTTTCCGGCGGCGCCAAGGGAGCCCTGGAGGGTCCGAGCATGATGCCGGGTGGTACTCG
>CAINNT010000154.1 GCA_903851225.1 uncultured Chloroflexota bacterium | reverse complement strand
TGCGGACGGTGTGGCGGGTGGAGAAGGAGGGAAGAAGCTCTCTTCTGGTGGGAACAGCCCACTTCTCCCCCTACCGATTCAGGCGAGCGCTCACGAGGCTGATTCGCGATGCCGACGCGGTGCTCTTCAATGCCGACATCGTGCACGCGCATCGTGACCTGATCGGCGACGAGCACCTGGGCCTCATCAGCCGACGGCGCTTCAAGCACATCACCCCGTCGTCGAGCGCCTACATCCTGCACCTGGGGGTGAAGCGCACCTTCCCCGACCTCGCCCATCACACGGTCTGGCACCCCGAGAACCCGAACGAGGAGCTCGATCGCATCATTGATTCACCGGTGCCGAGCGGCGACCCAACGCTCTACATCCAGCACGTTGCCGCTACCGATCCAACCGCCAGACTCGACGGCCGCAGCGCCCTCTATGTGCTGACCCCGGTGCCGCCGCTGAAAGATCGCAGCTGGTGGGTTGAGCACCGCGACGAGTACCGCGCCGCCACGATCAAGCGCGTCTGCGAGCGCACCGGCCTGAAGCCCGAAGAGATCGAAGAGGTCGCCGATTGGACGCCGCTCGAATTCGAGAACGAGCAGCACTGCCACGACGGCTCGATCTTCGCCCTCGCCGCAAGCTTCTTCCAGAGTGCCTACTTCCGCCCAGCGAACCGCTCGAGTGATCTGCGCAACGCCTACTTCGCCGGCGGCGGCACGCAGCCAGGCGGCGGCATCCCGCTGGTCATGCTTTCGGGCTACATCGCCAGCCGTCAGATCCTGCGGGACCTTGGCTATTCGCTCCCGCCGAGCGAGGCGGGGCAGATCGCCTAATCCCCCAGCAAACAAGAGAGCCGACCCCCGAAGGGGCCGGCTCTCTCTTCACCCACGAGGGCGAACGCTTGACTCAGACGGCGATGATGCCGAGCTTCACCAAGAAGTACACCACGAACGCGGCGACCGAGACCCAGAAGAGGGGCTTCACATCGCTCGCCTTCCCCGACGTCACCTTCAAGATGGCGTAGGTCAGGAATCCGACACCGATACCGTCGGTGATCGAGTACGAGAGCGGCATCACGATCAGCGTTGCGAGCACCGGGAAGCCGTCAACAGCATCCTTCCACTGCACATCGCGAATCGCCTCGAACATGAGATAGCCGATGATCACCAGCGCTGGTGCCGTCGCCGCTGCAGGAACGATCCCCGCGATCGGCGAGAGCAGCACCGCTGCAAGGAAGAGAAGCCCTGTCACCACGCTGGTGAGACCGGTGCGACCACCCTCCTTGATGCCGGCGGCCGACTCGATGTACGTGGTGTTCGAGGAAACGCCGAGTGCGCCACCCGCCATCGCCGCAACCGAGTCGACGAGCAGCACCCGATTCGCACCGGGAAGCTCGCCCTTGCTGTTCAGGAGCCCAGCGCGTGCGCCGAGGCCGACCATCGTGCCGGCCGTATCGAAGAAGTCGCTCAACATGATCGAGAAGACGGCGAGGGCAATCGCAAGGAAGCCCGCACCGTTCGACCAGACGCTCAACATCGCACCGAACGCCTGACCGATACCAACAAAGTTAGACGCATCAAGCGGACTGACAAAGCTGGAAGGAATGGTCGAAACGCCAAGTGCAAGCGCGACTGCCGTACCAACCGCGATCGAGATCAGAATGCCGCCCGGTCGGCGGATCAGCGCGAGTGCGGTCAGCAGGCCGGCACCGAAGATCGCCAGATGCGGAAGGTCAGCCTGCGGAATCTCAGCGCCGCCGAAGCCGATGCCAGAGAAGAGTCCGAGTGGCACGGTGCCAGCGAACGACTTCACGACAACATTCGCTTCGAAGAGGCCGATCAGAAGCAGGAAGAGGCCGATGCCGACGGCAATCGCCCGCTTCAGGTTCAACGGAATCGACTCGAGGATCGCCTTGCGGAATCCTGTGAGCATCAAGATCGTGATGAAGATGCCCTCCCAGACGATCACAGCCATCGCTTCGGCCCAGGTCAGACCAAGGCCAAGGATCAGCTGGAATGCGACGACCGCATTCAGCCCCATCCCAGCGGCAAGGGCGAACGGATAGTTCGCAACTACGCCCATGAGAATCGTGAGCAGTCCTGCACCGAGCGCGGTGACGGCGAAGATCGCTTCAGCACTTG
>CAINNT010000153.1 GCA_903851225.1 uncultured Chloroflexota bacterium | reverse complement strand
GGAGAGCTCAAGGAGGTCGCCAGCGGGTACGCCCGGAACTACCTGATCGCGAACGGCCTGGCCATCCCTGCGATCGGCGGGGCGGCGAAGCGGGTCGCCGCTGAGATCGCCTCTCGCGCGACCAAGGTCGACCGCGCCAAGCATGAGGCAGAGGAGCACGCCAAGCAGATCAGCGCCACCGCGATCACGCTCGGGGTGAAGGTGGGCGAGGGCGGAAAGCTCTTCGGCTCCATCACGAACAAGGAGATCGCCGACGCACTCGAGCGCCGCGGCATCGACGTGGAGAAGCACCAGGTGCTACTCGATGAGCCGCTCAAGCAGCTCGGCACCTACAAGGTGCAGGTAAAGGTCGCCGCACACCTCATCGCCGAGGTGACGGTCACCGTCGAGCCGAAGAGCTAAGCGCGCCGCGGAGCGCAAGTCTAGGCAAGTCGGTGCCCGCCAACGCATCAGCGGCGCGCAGCATCCTGCATGTCGACCTCGACGCCTTCTTTGCGTCGGTAGAGATCCACGACAATCCGGCGCTCGCCGGCAGGCCCGTAGCGGTCGGGTACGGCGATGGCCAGCGCGGCGTGGTCTGCGCCGCAAGCTATGAGGCGCGAGCGTTCGGAGTGCGCGCGGCAATCTCCACGCGACTCGCGCGTGCGCGCTGCCCGCAGCTCATCCTCGTCGAGCCGCGACATGATCGCTACAGCGAAGTCTCTCACCACGTGATGCAGCTCTTGGATGCGTGGAGCCCGATCATCGAACAGGTATCGATCGACGAGGCCTACCTCGACCTTGCCGGAACTACCCAACTCCACGGCAGCGCGGACCGTGTTGCCAGCGAGCTGAAACGCACGATCAAGGGTGAGACTGGCCTCACCATCAGCGTCGGAGGCGGCGCAAGCAAACTTGTTGCAAAGATCGCTTCGGGTGCCTCCAAGCCCGACGGGCTGTTGATCATCCCGCCGCGCGACGAGGCTGCGTGGCTCTCGACGCGGCCCGTGAGCGAGATCCCGGGCATTGGACCTGTGGCGCAGGCGACGCTGCGCGAACTTGGGATCACCCTTTGCGGACAGCTTGCAGCGGCGCCCGACGATCACCTGGTGCGCCGCTTCGGTCCGCACGGACCGGATCTCAAGCTCCTCGCACGAGGAGAGGACAGCAGTCCGGTAAACACAGGCGACGTACGAAAGTCCCTTGGGCGCGAGACGACACTCGATGAGGACATCGCGGATCCCCACGTCCTGGAGACGCTGCTTCTCGACCTCGTGGAATCTGTTGCCTATTCGCTTCGCCAAGAACGCCTCCTGGCGCGCACAGTGACGCTCAAACTGAAGGACACCGAGTTCCAGTCCATCACGCGACAGGTGAAGCTCCCGCAGCCGAGCAACCTGAGTAGGCCGATCTTCGAGGCGGCACGTGCCCTGCTCGCAAAGGCGGCACAGGGTGAGCCGTATCGACTCATCGGTGCTGCTGTTTCAGACTTCACAAGCGACGAACAGCTCGGACTCTTCGACGGCAGGCACACCGCACGTGAGCGGGCCGTCACCGCCGCCGCTGACGAACTACGCGAAAAATTCGGCGACAGCGTGATCAGACGCGCGAGGCTGCTGTCTCCAGAAGAGGAGTCCTAAGCGCGCGCTGAAGTGGAGACCTCTCGCTCGATCTGCTCATGGTGGTGGAGCGAAGCGTGAGGGTCGCGTCCGTCGTGTGCACACGGGTTCACATGGATCTCCACGCTGCTGATTCGCGGGATCTCGTGAGTCAGTTCGTGGCGGACGAGCTCGGCGATCTCGTGTCCTCGCTCTACGGTCGCCTGCTTGTCCACGGTGATCGCGAACGAGGTTTCGATCGTGTGCCCGACCCATCGCAGTCGGAGGTGTTCGACCGCCTGGACGCCCGGCGTCGCTCGAGCGATTCGTTCGACCTGATCCGTCAGCGATGGGTCCACCGCGTCCATCAGCCGGCCGAGCATCTGCTTCGAGGCGGATCGCAACACGAACAG
>CAINNT010000152.1 GCA_903851225.1 uncultured Chloroflexota bacterium | reverse complement strand
CGATCTCGCCGAGCTCTGTGAGGGCGTTGCGCGACCAGGCCGGGAGGATCGCACACGCGACGGTGGGGACGTGGAGTGGGGTCGGTCGCGGCCAAGCCAGGTGATGCACCTCGGACCGTTTCCGGTGCCAGACTGACCTGAGCCCCTGAAACTCCTCCAGATTTGGGTAGAGTCCGTTTTGAAGGAGACGGACGATGAAGCGGTCGAGGTTCAGCGAGGAGCAGATCATCGGGATCCTGCGAGAGCAGGAGGGCGGACAGCCGACGGCGGATGTCTGCCGCCGGTACGGGATCAGCGGTGCGACGTTCTACAAGTGGAAGGCCAAATACGGCGGGCTGGACGTGTCCGAAGCGCGGCGGCTGAAGGGGCTTGAGGACGAGAACGCCAAGCTGAAGAAGCTGCTGGCCGAGGCGATGCTGGACGTCGCCATGCTGAAAGACATCGCCTCAAAAAAATGGTGACGCCCGCCGCACGGCGCGAGGCCGTGGCCTATCTGCGTGCCGGGCACGCGGTGAGCCAGCGTCGGGCGTGTTTGGTTGTGGGGGCTGATCGGACGTCGATGCGCTATCGCCATCTGCGCGGTGATGACGCCGCTGTTCGCGCGCGGCTGCGGGCGCTGTCGGGCGAGCGGCGGCGGTTTGGCTATCGGCGACTGCATGTGCTGCTGGATCGGGAAGGCATCCGCATGAACCACAAGAAACTGCGCCGTCTCTATGCGCTGGAGCGGCTGCAGGTGCGCCGCCGTGGTGGCCGCAAAAGGGCGATTGGCACGCGCGCACCGATGACATTGCCGCAGAGTCCCAACCAGCGCTGGTCCTTGGACTTCGTGTCCGACACGCTGACCGACGGGCGACGGCTGCGCATCCTGGCTGTGGTGGATGACTTCACGCGGGAATGCCTGTGCCTGGTGGCGGACACGTCGATATCGGGCAAGCGGGTGGCGCGGGAGTTGGATGCACTGATCGCACGTCGCGGCAAGCCGCTGACGGTGGTGAGCGACAACGGCACGGAGCTGACGAGCATGGCGATCTTGACCTGGTCACAGGACCAGCAGGTGGCGTGGCACTACATCGCGCCAGGCAAGCCCCAGCAGAACGCGTTCGTGGAAAGCTTCAACGGGCGGCTGCGCGACGAATGCCTGAACGAGACGCTGTTCACCTCGCTGGCCCACGCGCGCGCGGTGCTCGCCGCCTGGCAGCGCGACTACAACGAGGTGCGACCGCATTCGGCGCTGGGCGGGCAAACCCCTGCCTCAATCATGCTGCCGCCGTGCTCGCCCGCGTCAAGGCCGCTGCGCGTCGCCTCCGGCGATGGCCTTCGGCCAGCCTTGACCCAGGCTGCGCGCGACGGCCGAGACGAGGGAGGCCGGGACAGAGAAACGGCGCTCGACCGAACAGAGAAACACAGTCAAGATCGGAGTGGCGTAACCCCAGGACTCTACTTCTGACTGGAGGGAAGTAGGGGCTCAGGTCAAACCCGATGCACCCAGGCGCATGAACGGTGCGCGCCAGTGCCAAAGCGATCTCAAAGCCGACCCGTTGGATCCCGCTTGGCCGCCTATGCCGTGACGCAAAGTCGATGAGGTCACCGACCTCCACCCAGACTGTCATGCAGTTCCCCTACGGAGGCTGAGGCCTCCTTGGGTAGCGGTCGGCTTAGACACGGAGCTCCCTACGGTCAGTCACGGCCGTCGTGCCACGATGCAGTAGTCCTGTGGGCCGTAGAGGAGCTGGTTGAGGACCCTCTCGGCCTCGCCTGCGTCGCCACTGAGCTGATAGTCTTCTGGATAAGGGTGGAGGCGCTCAATCCGAACCTCAGTGAACCCTCTCTCCTTGGTGACGAGTGAGAGTACATCCGGTGGTATCGGCATACGGTGCGTAGGGTCGAAGAAGAACGTCCGCCCCCCAACGTTGAGACTCTCAGGGTTGGGCGTCTCCAACAGCAGGATTCCACCACTTGTGATGCAGCGGTGCGCCTCGTCGAGCAGGCGCACGACGTCGTTGAACGGCATGTGCTCTACGACGTGGTGTGCCGTGACGCCAGCGAGTGTCCCGTCCGGAGTTCCCTCCAGCTTCGCAATAGCGTCGGCTCGCGCTACGTCGAGGCCCAGG
>CAINNT010000151.1 GCA_903851225.1 uncultured Chloroflexota bacterium | reverse complement strand
TGATCTCGCCGCCGCTGGGCTCGCTCCCGCCGAGATCCGCGCCGCCGCAGCGCAGGTCAGCTATCTGCCCGTCCTTACTGCTCACCCAACCGAGGCGCGTCGTCGCACGCTCATTGCTGCACTCAGCCGCATGCGCACCCTGCTCGACCGACGTGCGCACGGCGGTGCCTTTGCCGCCGAGGTCGATCTGCGTCTGCGCGAAGAGATGACCAACCTGTGGCGA
This sequence comes from uncultured Chloroflexota bacterium, assembly GCA_903851225.1. Lineage (GTDB taxonomy): Bacteria > Chloroflexota > Limnocylindria > Limnocylindrales > Limnocylindraceae > Limnocylindrus. The sequence goes on along the minus strand of CAINNT010000151.1, from coordinate 8,925 downwards.
ATGGGAGGCATTCGCACCCGGCGTGTCACCGCCCTTGATGAGGTTCGCTCGGCGCTCGTCCACTTTGACGGGACGATCTTTCGACTCGTGCCCCGAATGCTGCGCAGCCTTGACGATGCGCTCGGTCGCCTCGAGAAGGGCACCGCACCGTCCGGCCTACGGGCACCGCTCCCGCTTCCAACGCTGCGCTGGGGGACCTGGATCGGCGGCGATCGTGACGGGAATCCGAACGTGAACGCCGAGACAACGCGTGAGGCAATGCGAATCCAGGCCGACCATGCGTTGCGCGCCCTGGAGGCGGTCGCCTCGCGGCTGATGATGTCGATCGCTGCAACCGTTGAAAGTGGCGAACTAGATGGGGCACTCCGCGCATCGCTCGTTCGTGACGCCAAAGATCTCGGCGAGATAGAACAAACGCTCTCCCACCGCTTCCCCGACGAGCCGTATCGACGCCGACTCGGTGCCATCGCCCAGCGCATTGCGCGCACCCGTCGAGCGCGCATTGAGGGGAGCGCCGAGGTTGGCGGCTACGCAACGCCACAGGCCCTCATCAACGAGTTGCGCGAACTTCGCGCGAGCCTTGCAGCTGACGGGCTAGAGCGTTCGGCGTACGGCGAGCTCCTTGAATTTGAGTGGCAGGTCGAGGCCTTCGGCTTCCATTTCGCCATGATGGAGATCCGTCAGTCGCGCGGAGCACATCACGCAGCAGCCGATCATCTCACCTCCGAGCTAGGTAAGCCAGGCGAAACTGGCTCCCTGGATCGAACCAAACTTATGAGCGCGCTGACACATGAAGTCGTGCCCGGCGTGACCGTTGGCGAGGTGCTGGCGACGATTCGTGTCGCCGCCGAGATCCAGCGCACGCATGGTGAGGAGAGCCTCGGTCGCTACGTGATCAGTGGATTTGAAGGGGTCAGTGACGTGCACGAGCTCTTGGTCCTCTTTGCCTGGGCAGAAGATCAGCGCATCGGCTCCGAGCAAACGTCTGGCGCCGTAGCCGGCGCGCCGAAGGTCGACATCGTGCCGCTGCTGGAATCGGCGCGGGTGTTGGAGCGCGCCGCAGGGCTCGTCGATGAGATCGTGGCTGACCCAGTGCTGCAGGCGCGCCTTGTGGAGCGCGACCGGCGCCTTGAGGTGATGCTGGGCTACTCCGACACAAACAAGGAGTCGGGCTACCTTTCGAGCGTCTGGTTGCTGCACTTGGCAGAGGCGGCGCTGGTAGAGAGGGCCAGCGCGCACAACTTGGAACTCACCCTCTTCCACGGGCGCGGTGGCGCAATTGGTCGTGGCGGTGGTCCAACGCACCGCGCAATCTTTGGTCAGCACCCGGCGGGCCTCTTAGGCGGCTTCAAGATCACCGAGCAGGGTGAGGTGATCGCTTCGCGCTACGCAGACCCTGCGATTGCGTTCAGCGAGGCCGAGCAGATCATCTCTGCGCTGCTCAGCATGCGCAGTCCAATCGCTGAACAGCGACGTGCGGAGTGGGAGGGCGAGTTTGCCCCCGCCGTCGGTGCGGTCGCCTACGCCGCACGGGCCAGGTATCAGGAGCTGATTCCGAACGATCCGGCATTCGAGGCATTCTTCCGTGCCGCCACGCCGATCGCGGAACTCGGCGGGTTGAACCTGGGCTCTCGCCCAGCTGTACGTGGAGGTGCCTCGAAGAGTGGGTCGGGCCTGACCAGCCTCCGCGCGATCCCGTGGGTCTTCTCGTGGAGCCAGGCGCGCGTGAACCTCCCCGGCTGGTACGGACTCGGCGTGTTGCATGCGGCACTTGATGACGCCGCAACGACGACCACGCTACGCGACGCGTATCGGCGCTGGCCGTTCTTCCAGTCGATCGTCGACAACGCCGCGATGATCCTGGCAAAGTCGTCACCAGAGGTTGCCGAAGAGTTCGCGGCCCTTGGCGGCGCAGGAAGCGACGCAGATGCTTCACGAGTCTGGTCAACGATCGTTGCGGAGCGCACCGCTGCGGGTGACGCGTTGCGGCGCATCGCGGGCTCAACCGAACTGCTTGCCGGTGACCCAGAGCTGCGAGCCTCCATTGAGGGTCGTGCCCCCGAGGTGAATGCCCTCTCGCGCGTTCAGGTGCAGCTCCTTCGTGCGCTCCGCAGCGCCGCGGATGAGGCGCAGCGTGCCGAGCTTTCACACCTTGTACGCCTCACGGTCAGCGGGGTCGCCGCCGGCCTGCGCAACACTGGCTAGCCACACGTCTATCCTCTACTCATGTTGAAGCGACCCTCCCGACCGAGCGTGCGCGGCACGGTGAGCCCCGAACAGATTTCGGCGTGGGTTGCACCCATCGCAACACGTTGGCGCAAACACCGCAGCCTCGCCCCGGTTTCGATGGCTGCGATGCGCGGGATTGAGGCGAAGGCGTTGCGACTCGGACACTCCTCTGAGCAGCTACTAGCGAGTGGGGGCGAAGCGATCGCCGAACTCGCGCTGGCGCTTGCCAAGGGTCGCATCGCAACTGGTGGTGCCGCCGCTGGTGCACCTGTCTTCATTCTCGCTGGCTCCGGCGCAGAGTCGGCCCTCGCCCTTGAGGCTGGCCTACGGATCGCCGCGGCTGGCACGCCGATCGTTGTAGCCCTCTGCGGCACCCGCGCGCGACCAGAGCATGCCGCAGCGTCGGCCGCATGGGATCGACTTGAATCACTGAAAAATGCCCGACGCTTCCGCGTGCCAGACATGCGCGAGGCGGCGCACTTCCGCGCGGGGATTGAAGATGTTGCACTCGTCATCGAAGCCCTTGGCGGCTCTACCGATGCGATCGTGCCACCCGTGCCAACGCAGGCAGGAATCGATCTGGTGATTCGCGCGCGCGCCGCCGGCGTTCCCTGCCTTGCGATCATCGCCCCAGTTGGGCTGGACCCGGAGACGGGAGCCCGTCGTCGTGGTGTACCTGGTGCTGACGTGACCATCTCGTTGCACCGCCCGCTGATTACACTCCTCAGCGAATCGTCGCGCAACCTCGTTGGTGAACTCATCGTTGCGCCACTTGACTTGCCGCGCGACGCCGACACCCTGGCGCTGTGAGTCAGCCCACACGTCCGTTCCGCTCCGCAACCGCTGCAGCGCTCGCCGCAGGTGCTGCGGTGTTGATCCTGCAGGAGATCAGCGCGCTCGTGCCGCCAATCGGCTCAGCGGTACGCGGCCTGCCAATCGTCGCCGTCGTGTTGGTACTGGCAACAATCTACATCGTGGTGCAGTTGATTCGCGCGCGGTAGCGCCTCAGTCGCGCTGCAACATTCCCGTGTCGAAGGTGCGCTCGGTGCCATCGCGTAGTCGCGCGATGTTGTCGGCGTGCGCGAGCCACACCAGGGCCGGCCCGATCACGGCGTAGGTGGCGATCGCGGGGTCAAGGCCGGTTGGCGACAGTGCACTGGCGATGATCAAGATGGGCGAGAACGCAGCCGCGGCAGTGATTGATCCGAGCGATACGAGTCGGGTGCGCCAGATCAGCACGAAGAAGAACGGTGCTGCGCCGGCGAGGGCAGCTGGCGCAATCGCGAGTGCGGTGCCGAATCCTGTGGCGATGCCTCGACCACCCTTGAAGCCGACCCAAACCGAGCGGGTCGAGCCGATCACGGCAAAGAGGGCTGCGACAACCTCCCACCAGGCACCTGCGCCGTCGCCCGCAGCATCGGAAAGGGTGCGGACGGCCAGGACCGGGAGCGTCCCTTTCAGCACGTCGCCCGTGGCGACGACTGCGGCACGGCGACGACCGAGCGCACGCAGGGCGTTCGTGCCGCCCGTTCGGCCCGAGCCGACGGAGCGGGGATCGGCGCCTCCGGTGAGGCGCGCCACGATCAGCCCGAAGGGGATGGAGCCCGCCAGATAGGCGCCCAGCGTGGCTGCCAGTACGAGTTGAATGTCCATGGCGGCGGAGGATAGCAGTGCGGCGTAGGATTCTCGTATGCCCGACTACGATCTCCTCGTTCTCGGCGGTGGAACTGGTGGCTATGCCGCCGCCTTCCGCGCCGCCCAACTCGGCAAACGTGTGGCGCTCGTCGAGCAATCGAAAGTCGGCGGAACTTGCCTCCACTGGGGCTGCATTCCTGCGAAGGCGATGCTCGAGAGCGGCGACCTGCTCGCCAAGATCGGCAAGGCGGCCGACTTCGGCATTCAGATCACCCCCGCCACCGGCATCGACACCACGGTCGTTGGCGCACGTCGCGACAAGATCGTTGCCAAGATGCACGCGGGTCTAAAGAGCCTCTTCAAGAAGAACAACGTCGAACTGATCGCCGCTCGCGGCACCATCGCAGCACCAGGCAGCATCACAGTGGCACTCGTCGACGAAGCCGGTCAGCCAACTGGCGAAGAGCGCACCATGACCGCGACCGATATCGTGATCGCGACCGGGTCAAGCGTCCGCAGCATTTCGGGCCTTGAGACCGATGGCAAGGTCGTCGTGAACAGCGATGACATCGTCACAGGCTCCCTGCATCCGAAGCGCGTCATCGTGGTTGGTGGCGGCGCCGTGGGCTGCGAGTTTGCCTCGTACTTCCGCGATCTCGGCGCCGAGACCACCATCGTTGAGATGCTCCCAGCGCTTGTGCCGCTGGAAGATCGCGACGCCTCCAAGGAGTTGGCCCGCGCCTTCACCAAGCGAGGCATTGCGATTCATGTCGCCCACCGCATTGCCGAGGGGAGCCTTGTGCGCACTGCCGAAGGTGTGACGCTGAACATCGAGCCGGTCGACGGCACGGGCGCGGCAACGCCACTCAGCGCAGACCTGCTCGTCGTTGCCGCCGGTCGCGTGCCGAACAGCGCAAACATCGGCCTCGAGAACACCGCAGCCACGGTGGAGCGCGGCTTCATTGCCGTCGATGCACAGATGCGCACCAGCCAGGAGCACCTCTACGCCGTGGGCGACGTGATCGGCGGACTGCAGCTGGCCCACGTTGCTGCGCACGAGGGGCTGATCGCCGCCCACGCGATAGCTGGCGAGCCAATCCACGAGATGAACTACACGAAGCAGCCACGGGCCACCTACTGCCGCCCCGAGGTCGCCTCGGTTGGCGCCACCACGCAAGAGTTGGAGCGCGACGGCGTGCCGTTCGTTGCGGGGGTGATGCCATTTGCCGCAATCGCCAAGGCGCACATCGGTGGCGACAGCGACGGCTTCTGCAAGGTCCTCCGACACGCGGAGAGCGGCGCACTGCTCGGCGTGCACATGGTTGGGCCGAAGGTTACCGACCTCATCGCCGAGGCGAGCCTCGCCCTTGAACTTGGTGCAACCGCCGAACGAGTAGGCGGCACCACACATCCGCATCCAACGCTCAGCGAAGTGCTCGGTGAGGCGGCGCTTGTCTCGCTCGGCCGCTCGGTGAACTTCTAGTGGCTGGTTCGCCCCTCGTCGGCAGGCAGCTTCCAATGCTTAGCGCTACGCCGAGCCACACCGAAGAGATTCTCGTTTCGTCAAAACATCCTGAGTGGATTCGCTCGAAGGCCCCCGGCGGCGCGCGCTACCGCGAGCTGCAGTCTCTCATGCGCACGAAGACGCTGAACACCGTCTGCGAAGAGGCGCGCTGCCCGAACATCGGCGAGTGCTGGGAACAGGGGACAGCCACGGTCATGATCCTTGGCGACACCTGCACGCGCGCCTGCGGCTTCTGCGCCGTGAAGACTGGCCGGCCAGACGGCCTCGACCTTGATGAGCCGCGTCGCGTGGCTGAGGCACTCGCCTCGCTGAACCTCGATCACGTCGTGGTGACGAGCGTCGCCCGCGACGACCTGGCCGACGGCGGCGCCGCGATCTTTGCCGCCACGATTCGCGAACTTCGCGTCCTTGCCCCCGATACGGGCGTTGAGGTGCTGATCCCCGACTTTGACGGTCGCGAAGAGCCGCTTCGTGCGGTGATGGAGGCGGCGCCCGACATCGTCGATCACAACTTGGAGACGGTGCAGCGCCTGCAGAAGCCGGTGCGCAAGCGCGCTCGCTGGGAGCGCTCTCTTGAAGTGATTCGTCGCGCAAAAGAGATGGCGACCGAACTTGGGAACCCGGTGCACACCAAGAGTTCGCTGATGGTCGGCCTTGGCGAGGAGCGCGCTGAACTGACTGAGGCGTTCAAGGCACTGCGCGCCGTTGACTGCGACGTGCTGACCATTGGCCAATACCTGCGACCAACTGCCGAGCACCTGCCGCTGGTGCGCTACTACACGCCCGCAGAGTTCGAAGAGATGCGCGATGAGGCGCTGGCGCTCGGTTTCAAGCACGTGGAGTCGGGCCCGCTGGTGCGCAGCTCGTATCACGCCCGCGATCAGGTGCCGGCTGGCTCACCAGCGCTGCGCGGTCGCCGCGCCGAGCGAGCGAGCGCATGAGCCGCGCCACCACGCTAAGCCCGCGCATCCCGTTGGCAGAGCTGCACTGCCACCTGGGCGGCTCCGTCACGCCGGCGATCATGTGGGGGATCGCACACTCCCAGGGGATCCGTCTTCCGTCGAAAGATTACTGGGCCTTCCGCAAGATGATCACCGCAGGCGCGAAGCGTACGCGCAGCTTCAACGGCTACCTCGACCTCTTCCACTGGACCGAGCTGATCCAGTCGTCGCCGATCGCGGTCGAGCGGTCGGTCTACGAGGTGGTCGCTGGGGCGTACCGCAAGAACCACATCACCACCATGGAGCTGCGCTTCAACCCAATGAAGCGCAATCGCAACGGCGAGCAGGACCTCGACCACATCATTGCCGCGGCGATCCGCGGCGCTGATCGCGCCGCACTCGAGTATCCGGTGATGCCAGGTCTCATTCTCTGCCTCGACCGTGGATTTACCTATGCGCAGAACGAGATCATCGTGGAGAAGGCGATCGCCTGGAGGAGCCGCGGCATCGTCGGCATCGACGTTGCTGGACCCGAGTCCAAGGACTTCAAGGTTGCCGAATACAAGAAGCTCTTCCGCCGTGCGCGCCTCGCCGGCCTCGGCATCACGGTGCACACCGGCGAATCTGGCCCTGTGAGCGAGGTGCTCGACGTGATCAAGAGCCTCGAGCCTGACCGTATCGGCCACGGCGTCAAGTCGGCGCAAGATCCAAAGACGCTGAAGGCCCTGGATGAACGAAAGATTGTGTTGGAGATCTGCCCAACCTCAAACCTGATGACGCAGGTGGTGAAGGACTGGGATGAGTTCCGCCAGATCTTTGACGCGCTACGCAAGAACAAAGTTCGATATGTCATTGGCACCGATGGACCCGAGATGCTGCAGACCTACATTCGCGACGAGCTCGCCGCCCTCGGCCGGCACGGCATCCTCTCCGTCGAGGAGCAGGAGATCGCCGCCGCGAACTCGATCAAGGCGAGTTTTGTGAAGGGTGCGGCCAAGGTTGCCGTGCCGCGCAGTGCGGGCAGCTCGCCGCGCACCCTCAAGGAAGAGGTCTAGTTCCCCGCTGCGTCGTAGAGCGATGTGCGCAGCGCATCGATGAAGGCCTGATCGGTCGCCCCCTCCATCACCAACACGTAGGGTGAAGCGTCAAGCATCAGCAGGGCGGCTGGATCATTGACCCACTCAGCGGCACACGCATCAACGGTCGCGCGCAGCTTGGTGTACGAGTCGTCGTTGCGGAAGCGGTAGAGGCGGGCGGGGAGGGGGGTCTCCTCGCCAAGACCGGCGATCGTGAAGGAGATCGCCATTGGGGCGAGTCCCTGATCGGTGCACCCGGCATCGCCGCTCACGACCGTGTTGACGCTGAGGTTGAACTTGGAGAATCGCTTTGTCAGCCCGGCAAAATCGGTGGGGGTCGCCTTGGGCGAGCCGTGAATCGCATCGAGCCCTGAGCCGCAGGCCGCCAGCACCAGAACCAGGGAGGCAATGAGGGCGGATCGGCGCTTCATACACTAACCCTACACGCTCTTGTGCGCCGCCCCGCAATGTCGGGCACCAAGCCGTCCGATCGCTTATGATCCCCGAGCACCGCGGCGCGTTCGTCTAGCGGCCTAGGACACTGCCCTCTCAAGGCAGAGACCACGGGTTCGAATCCCGTACGCGCTACCAACCTTTGAGCAGGAACAGGGACTGCTTTTTGCAACGCTCCTATCAGCTGCCGGTTGTGAACGTTGTCGCGCTGTTGCTCGTTCTGGTCTCCGTGGTTCCTGTCTGGATTGCTCAGCGCATTGGGGGTGGCGAGATCGCACGAGGTGGCCGCTAAACGGCGTTGCCCGCTAACGCGGAGGAAACGCTGAGAGGAAGATCTCGACGCCGAGCCCGTCGGTCAGCTCAATGCTTGCAGGGTCATTGACGACTTCGCCCATAACACGCACCTCTGCGAGCCCAGCGTTTACGGCATCTGGAATGGTTGGATTGGTGGATCGCCGCCAGATCTCAAGGAAGTCGGCCAGCGTAGCCGCTGTTGTCGCGGGTGCCTCAACATGCAACTTACCAGTCGTGTCATGGGTGTGGAGCCAGTACATGCAGGTACCACCGACGCCGATGTCCGCTGGTACCACTGTACTGGTGCCGTCTGGAAGGTAGACCGCGAGTTGGGAGTGGAGGTGGAATGCAGCGTCATGACCACCTGAATCACAGGAGACATCGCCCACAATCTCTCCGAATCCGGGTGCTGTCGGGGTGAGCGGCACGCCGTATTTGTCGGTGTTGGCGCACGCGCCAACCACGAGGGCGGCTGCAAGGAGGGCAGTGATTCTGGTGGCGTGGAAGCCAACTCGCATTTCTTCTCCCTCCGATTCGTTCACCCGCGCCGGCGGGGTTAGGCGCGGATCTTACGACGGGCCATCTCGGCCTCAATCTGGCGCTCCGCCTCGACATAGAGGTCGATCTCGTCGCGGAGCTTGTTCGCCTCGGGGGTGTAGAGGTGCACCTGCTGCTGCAGGATGTAGGAGAGGCGGCGCGAGGTCATGCGGGTGTGGTCGAGGTTCTTCATCAGGACCAGGGGGTCCATGGATGCCAGCTCGGTCCCGTCATA
>CAINNT010000150.1 GCA_903851225.1 uncultured Chloroflexota bacterium | reverse complement strand
TGCTTCCTGTGAACCACTTGGAGGGGCATCTTCGTGCCGCATGGCTAACCGACGCTGAAGGCGCCGAGGAACCAACGCTTCCGGCGATCGGGCTGGTGGTTTCAGGCGGGCACACACTCCTCGTGCGGATTGAGCGCGACGGGGCCATACAACGCCTCGGCGGAACCATTGATGACGCCGCAGGTGAGGCCTTCGACAAGATTGCACGTATCCTCGGAGCTCCGTATCCCGGAGGTGCGGCACTCTCGGCACTCGCCGCAAACGTGCCACGAGGCACCCTGATCACGCCCCTACCGATTGCTAAGACCGAGCAGCCATACGACTTCTCGTTCAGCGGGGTGAAGACGGCAGCGATTCGCCAAGCGCTAGCTTCGAGCGGCCTGACGAACCACAGCCCAGGTCGCGCCGCAACACTCACGCGGCAGTTCGCGGAGCACCCTCTCTCTCCTGCGGCAGCAATCGCCATTGCCGCGGCGACCGAGCAGGCAATCGTCGGTGCCCTGCGCGCGGGGGTACAGCGTGCCCTGCGCGAGCACCCAGAATGCTCGCTCATTGTTGGCGGCGGGGTGGCGGCAAACGGGCCCCTCCGGGCCGCGCTCACCTCCGTCGCAACCGAGGAGCACCGAACGCTCGTGGTGCCGCCGCTTAAATGGTGCACAGACAATGCGGCAATGATCGGCGCAGCGGGTGACGCGCTACTTCGTGACGAACGAGGCACCTACCAGGAGCCGAGCAGAGGTGTCGAGGTTCATGCGCAGTGGCGCATCGGGACGGCGGTTCCAGCATGAGCCCAAAGTATCGGCAAGCATCAAGCCGCAGCCGGGTTGATGGCCATTCGGCCAAGAAGCGCCTTAGCCAGAACTTCCTCCACGATCTGAATGTGCGTGATCGCATCGTGCAAGCGGGTGCCCCTGTCAAAGGCGAGACGGTCTTGGAGATCGGTCCCGGGCTTGGATTCCTGACGGAGGCTCTGCTCGCCAGTGGCGCGAACGTCGTTGCCGTTGAGCTTGATGACGATCTGATTCCTCGACTTCGTCAAAAGTTTGCGTCGCACCTGAGCACGGGGCAGTTGTCCCTCGTGCATGGCGACGCGCTCACCGTTGATCTTGCGTCGCACCTCCCACGGAGCGGGAGCTGGCGCGTCATTGCAAACATTCCATATCACGTTACGAGTCCACTTCTGCACCGACTTCTCGTTCTCTCTACGCCCCCAGAGCGCATCGTCTTGCTTGTGCAGTTGGAGGTGGCCGAGCGCGTGGCCGCTGCGCCGGGTGATTGGTCGTATCTCACGGCGTTCGTCCAAGCGCGCACCGCAGCCTCAATCGTTGCTCGGGTACCGCGTGAGGCGTTTGATCCGGTGCCCGGCGTTGATTCGGCGATTCTGTTGCTCGAGCATCGAACGGGTGACGGCTCGTTCACCTTGACCCCGCACGACGAAGAGCGTCTTTGGCGCTTGGTTCAGGCGGGATTCCGTGAACGGCGGAAGAAACTGCGAAATGCCTTACCGAGGGCACTTCCTTTCCTGGAAACTGAGATCGTTGCGGCACTCGAGCGTGCGAGATTGAGCCCCGATCAACGAGCCCAGACGCTCTCCGTGCAGGATTGGATCGCCCTTCTTGCAGAACTCCCCGAATTGGACGCAGGTGTGCCGACGAGGGCAGCTCGAGCCGCCACTGTGCGTCGCAGCACAGGTGGTGGTGTCGAGGTTCGCGGGCGTACTACGCGACGCCCGCGGAACCTAGAACACCAAACGGTTGAGTTGGTAGCCCACGGTAAGATCAACTTGACGCTCGCCGTTGTCGGCAAGCGGCCCGATGGATACCACGAGCTCCACTCCGTTGTCGCGCAGTTTGAAGCGGGTGACCGGCTGTACCTGCGTCGGGCGACCGAGGGAGTTGACTCCATTCGACTCGCTGGCGTGCCATTTGATCTGGCGGGCGAGAACCTGTGCGCTGTGGCGCTCGTAGCGCTGCGACGCGTTTGCGAGGTTCCCCCGGTTGAGATCGTGCTTGAAAAGCGCCTCCCCGTCGCTGCAGGGTTAGGCGGCGGTTCAAGTGACGCCGCCGCTACGCTCCTTGGCGTTATCGAACTCTTTGATCTCGAAATCGATGACGAGACGCTCAACGACGTCGCCGCCCAAGTAGGCTCCGATGTTCCGCTCTTCTTGGTTGACTCGCCAGCGCTGATGGAGGGCCGTGGTGAGTCGGTCACCCCGCTGGCCCCGTGGAGGGGTGAACCCCTAGGAGTGCTGCTGATCACGCCAGGCCTGCCGCTTCGAACCCCGGACGTATTTGCCGCATTCGCCGCCGGGCTTCGCGGCTCGGCGCAGGGGGCAGCTCTGGTCAGCTCGCAGCACCTTGCCGCCGAACTCGCGGTTGGATTGAGCGGGGAGGGGCTGCTGCAGCGCGCTGCCGCCCTGGCATCAGCAAACGACCTCGTGACCCCTGCCCGTGCCGTTGCGCCGTGGCTGCGCCCCTTTGATCACGCCCTTCGCCGCCTGCTTGGGCGACCCCTCTCCCTCTCGGGTTCGGGGCCAACCCTCTTCCTCCTCTATCCTTCACAGAGAGAGGCTGAGGAGGGGGCAACCCTGATCGCCAACGCCCTCGCGAGCGGGGAGCTCGTGGCACCCGAAGGTGTCCGACCCTCCGTTATCGCAACGAGACTAAGTGCGCCAGGCACTGGCGAAAGGGGAGAAGCGTGAAGCGCTCGATCACCGGGGCGGGAATCCCTGGCGCAATCGGACCGTATAGCCCGGCCATTGCTGTTGGCGAAGAACTCTATTGCTCCGGGCAGCTCGGGCTCGATCCCGAGACTGGCGTGCTCGCTGACGGCGTCGCCGCCCAAGCGGAACAGGCGGTCACCAACCTTGGCGCACTCCTGACCGCAGCAGGGTATGGGTTTGACGACATCGTCAAGACCACGATCTTCCTCGTTGACCTCGCTGACTTCGCAACCGTCAACGAGATCTACGGTCGAGCTTTTTCGGATCCGTTCCCAGCTCGTTCAACGGTGCAGGTCGCCGCGCTTCCAAAGGGTGGGCGGGTCGAAATCGAAGCCATCGCAAAGCGAGGCGGCGCCGCAGGATGAACCCTTCAAGTCGCGGGCCGGAACGCCTCAAGGGCGTGACGGCCATCATCCTCGCCGCAGGAGTGGGATCGCGGATGCAGTCTCAAGTTCCTAAGGTGTTGCACCAATTGCTCGGCCGACCGATGGCTGGATGGGTGGTAGCGGCTGCCAATGATGCGTTTGCCGAAACCTCGGTCGTTGTTCTGTCGCCCGCGACTGCGGCGCTCGAGGGACTGCTTGACGGGAGCGTGTTGATCGCAGAGCAGCCAAAGCCGCTCGGCACCGCCGATGCAGTTCGCTGTGCGCTGGCTGCCCTCCCCCCTTCTGTAAACGAGCTACTCATCGCCTGCGGCGACACGCCGCTCATCACCGCAGGGCTCATGCGCAACCTTGTCGCTGCGCGTCGAGAATCGGGCGCGCCCTTTGCGCTGGCCGCCTTTGAAGCCGAAGACCCAACCGGCTACGGCCGCGTGATCCAATCGGGTGACGGATCGGCGGTCAGCGTCGTGGAGGAGCGCGATGCCAGCGAAACGCAGCGTGCCATCGGCACGGTGAATGCCGGTCTCTACGCGGTTGATCGAGCATGGCTCACCCAAGCGCTTGGCGCCATCAAGCCATCAAAAGCGAGCGGTGAACTCTATTTGACTGACCTGGTTGCCGCCGCGCACGCTGAGGGTACCCCAGCCCCCATCGTGTACGGCCCAGCGATCGAGCTTGAAGGTGTGAACGATCGACATCAGTTCGCAGATGCCGCGGCTGCACTGCGCGAGCGTATCAACGCGGGACATCTTGATCGAGGTGTGGCGCTGATTGATCCCACGACCGCCTGGATTGACGGTCAGGTCAACATTGCTGCAGATGCAGTTATCGAACCGAACGTGACGCTCATTGGGACAACTACGATTGGTGCTCGCACACGGATCGGAAGTGGTTCACGGATTGAGTCGTCCACGATCGCGGAGGACTGTGTCGTTCGTTCATCGGCGATCGAAGGTTCAAGTATTTCTCATAGCGTCGACATTGGACCGTTTGCACATGTGCGGCCGGGATGCCTCATTGAGGCGAATTGCCACATTGGAAACTTCGCCGAGCTCAAGGCGACAAACCTCGCCTCTGGTGCGAAGGTGGGCCACCATTCGTATCTAGGAGATGCGGTCGTCGGCGAACGCGCCAACATCGGCGCGGGCACCATCACGGCAAACTATGATGGCGAGAGGAAACAGAAGACGCACATCGGCGCCGACGCCTTCACCGGCGTGGGGACACTCATTGTTGCTCCAGCTGGGATTGGCATTGGCGCAAAGACTGGGGCGGGCACAGTAGTGCTCGCTGATATTCCCGATGGCTGCACGGCGGTCGGCGTGCCTGCGCGCATCATCCGGGAGGCGTAAGCATGCCTGGCACCGATATTCTGGTCATTCTGCTGCTGATTCTCATCAACGGGTTCTTCGTCGGCGCTGAGATCGCGTTTGTCTCTGTTCGTCGCACCCGACTCGACGAGCTCGCTGAGGCGGGTGACCGCCGCGCCAAGCGAGCCCAGGTCCTCATGCGGGATCCGGGGCGCTTCCTGGCCGTGATTCAAGTCGCGATCACCTTCCTCGGCGCACTCGCCTCCGCGGTCGCCGCCGTGAGCATCGTGACCGTGGTTGCCGAGCCTCTGAGAGGGATAGCGCTCTTGGCAGACCAGGCGGATACGATCGCGCTACTCCTCGTAACCTTCGTCGTCTCGGTCGTCTCCATCGTGCTCGGCGAACTGATCCCGAAGGGGCTTGCTCTCGCCAATCCCGACCGGATCGCACTCGTTGTCTCGGGCCCGATCAGCCTCTTTGCCAAGGTTGTCAGCCCGCTCGTTGCGGTGCTCGTGGCGCTCACCAAGCTCATCTCGAAACCATTTGGCATTGACCCAACGCGCACGCCAGAACTTTCCGCGGCCGAGATTCGACTGATCGTGGAGCAGGGGAGCCAGCAGGGAGTCCTTGAAGCCGAAGAGGAGCAGATGATAAGCGCCGTGATGTCACTGAGCGATTCGAAGCTGCATGAGGTGATGGTGCCGCGTATCGACATCGTGGCGATCGATCAAGATGCAACATTTGATGAGGCTGTCGCGCTGGTCCTGACGGAGGGGCACAGCCGAACACCGCTCTACAAAGAGTCGGTCGACCACATTGTCGGCATCCTCTACGCCAAAGACCTGTTGCGCATCATTGCTGCGGGCGGGCCGCGGCCGCGCCTGCGCGACATCATGCGACCAGCGCTCTTCGTTCCGGAGTCACAGGCGGTCGATGACCTGCTCAACGAACTGCAACGACGCCGCGTGCACATGGCGATCGTGCTTGACGAGTACGGTGGCACGGCGGGTCTTGTGACGATTGAGGACCTTCTAGAGGAGATCGTCGGAGAGATTCAGGACGAGTTCGATGAAGAGGAGCCGATGAAAGTGATCGTTCACGAAGGTGAGGCGATCCTTGACGGCCGAGCTGACATTGACGAGATGGGTGAACTTGTTGATCCGGCGATTGAGCTCGAGGACGATGAGGAGTACGACACCGTGGGTGGCTTCGTCTATCACCGCATTGGCCGAGTCCCCGTTGTGGGTGACACCGTGGCAGTCGATCCCTTCACCATCACGGTGATCAAGGTGATTGGACGTCGGGTCGGCAAGGTTCGGGTGACCTGGGACCCGGCAAAGCCCGCTGCCAGCGCCGATTAGGCGGAGATCACCCGATCGATAATCTCCTCAAGTTTCGCGACGGCGCGTGGGTTCAACTGTGACAAGCTGCGAATCTCGCTGATCGCCTTGGCCCGCCAATCATGCGCCTGCAGACGGGTGTATTCGCGCGACCCGGTGCGCTCAAGGACCTGCAGGCCCGCGGCAACGGATTCAGCGCCTGGGTTGACCTCGGCGTAGAGGTTCTTGAGCACCGCACGGTCGGCGGGACTGGCCTGCTCCATGGCGTGAAGGACGGGGAGAGTCTTCTTATGGCGAGCCAGATCAGAGGCCTCTTTTCCAGTAGCCGCCTCGTCGCCCCAAATGCCAAGGAGATCATCGTTGATCTGGAAGGCGAGTCCAAGCGCCCAGCCGAAGTTGCGGAATCGGCGGATGACCTCCTCGTCGTCACTTGCAAGGATCGCTCCCGATTCTACCGAGCCCGAGATGAGCGCAGCGGTCTTTCGCCCGATCATTTCGAAGTAATGCTCAACGCTCTGCATCTCCGTTTGTGCACTGGCTGCGATGTCAATGAACTGGCCCTCGCACAGCCGTAGACACGTTTCGTCGTAGAGCTTCATCAGGCGAATCACCTTGGCGTCTGAGAAGCCGAGGAGTGTGAGGTGGTGGAGTGCGACTCGGCTAATCGTGAACAGCGCATCACCTGTATTGATTGCCTGTGGCACTCCGTCGCGCACCCAGAGCGTTGGTCGACCGCGTCGCTCCGCATCACCATCCTCGATGTCGTCGTGAACGAGCGAGAAATTGTGCCCGAGCTCTACAGCCGCGGCTCCTGGGAGCGCACGCTCCCAATCTGGTGAGATCGAGGCATAGGCGAGAAGTCCAAGGAGTGGGCGCATGCGCTTGCCAGGACGTGCAGCCGGATCGGCATAGCCCAGGTGATAGCGAATCTGTTCATACATGGGGGCCGTAATCGGCTCCTCCCATTCGGCGAGGAGTGCAAGGATCGTTCGATCGGTGGCGGCAACGAGTTCGTCAAGGCTCAGGCTCAAGAGATCACCCGCCGCTTGTTGCCGCTGATCGCTCACGAGTCCTCCCAGTCTCTATTCCGGCGCGCATTCCTGTGGCGCGCTTGTAGGGCAATGCTACCCTGCGCACCATGCCTGCACGTCAGAGCTCTACGTCGCTGGCCGTGGTTACCTCTCGTTTCCGCCTCGGCGAGGCCGATCGCGTGCTGACCCTGCTCTCGGCAACGCGCGGGAAATTCAAGGCGATCGCGAAGGGGGTTCGCAAGCCGACCAGTCGCCTCGGCGGGGGCGTGGAACCCTTCGCCGAATTGGATCTTGCCCTCATCTCCGGGAGGACCTTCGATACGGTCACACAGGTACGGAGCGTACGGGTGTGGCTTGGCCTGCGAAGTAGGCTCGGAAGCACAGCGGTGGCGTGGTACGTCGCTGAACTGGTGGAGCGCGCCACGAGCGATGAGCAACCCGAACCTGAACTGTACGAGCTTCTTCTGCATGCCTGGGACCTCCTCGAATCCGGGGCGCCGGACGCGCTCGTTGCGCGTTGGGCGGAACTGGCCCTTCTCGATGCTGCTGGGCAGGGTCCCGAACTTGACGTTTGTCTCCACTGTGGGCGCGCACCCCTTGCGGGGGAAGCGCTCCGCTGGGACGACGACGGCGCGGGCATCCGTTGTGCTTCGCACGCCCTCGGCGGAGCCTTTTCGAGCGATGCGCTGCGGCTGATGCGGGCGCTGCGACGGTTTGCGCCGGAAGAGCTCGTTTCGCTCAAACTGCCGCCTGCCCCACAGCGTGAGGTCAGTTGGGCACTTCGCGGTGCTGTGCAGTTACTTTTCGGCTCGGAGCCGAAGAGTCGCAGCTTCATGGACGAGGTGTTGGCGGGATGAGCGGAGCGAAGCCGGTAGCCATCGCCCTCGGAGGTGCGCTGAAAAGAAGAGGGGCGTGGTGATCGGATTAGTCGGGAGTTAGGCGGTGATGAACCCCGTCGAGGTGGCCACAAACCAGATTGCGCCGAGTAGCGCGAGCAGGGCTCCATAGGTCACCAAGATGCGGCGGAGGTCGCGCTGCACAACGGGTAGCTCTTCCGCGATCTCTGCGGCGAGTCGCTGAGTTGAGGCGGCGCGGCTACCAATCGGTGCCGAGGTACCCACGACGACGGTGGGCTTTGGAGCCTGGAGCGTTGCCTCGTAGGCGGCCGCAGCGGCCTCCTCAGCGGGGGTGAGACCGCGCTTCGGCGCGTCGGCGTTAGACCGCAGTTTTGGGCGCTGGTCTGGGCGGAAGCGCCTCTCTCGTTTTGCCATCACTCCTCCTTACAGGATCGTGCGCAGAGGATACCTGACCCAGCGGGAGGGGGCGGCGAGGACTGATAGGATTCTGCTGTGGATAGGGAAGCTCTGCTAGCAATCGGCGTCGCCGGGGCGATCATCGCCGTGCTCGCACTCCTTGTTGCCCTGATCTCAATCCGCAACTTTCGACGCCTTCGAGCCGACTACTCGTCGCTTCTCTCCGGGAGCGGCGTGCTGAGCCCCGAACAGCGGTTCGCTCAAGTGGCCGAGCGCGTGGCCCAATTGGGCAGCGCTTACCAGGAGGCGGAGTCGCGCCTCTCCTCCCTTGAGGTAGCCGCTCCTGGTGCCTTGAGCCGCACCGGCCTCATTCAGTTTCAGGCGTTCGAGGATGTTGGCGGTGGGCAGAGCTCTGCTCTGGCCTTGCTTGATGCGTCAGGGAGTGGCGTTGTGATCACGGCGCTGCATGCGCGAGTTGGCACGCGGATCTACGTGAAGCGCGTGATTGAGGGTCGGGGCGAGGGAACCCTGGGCACGGAAGAGGCGGCGGCGATCGCCGCCGCCTTGGCGCAGCCCGCGTACAGCGCCTCACAACGGTGACGTCTCGCGCCGCGGGTGCGGGCGGGCGTGAAGGTGGGTCCCAACTCCCGGTCTGGTCAGGCATCACCCCCAAGCGCCCCTCGGCGCCAACGCCCACCATCGCCCACCTCGTCGATGACTTGAACGACGAGCAGTACGCTGCCGTCACCCACGGCGAGGGGCCGCTCCTCGTCGTTGCTGGGGCAGGTACGGGAAAGACCCAGGTGATTACACGCCGTGTGGCCTGGCTCATCGCGGAGAAGCGCGCCGAGCCGGAAGAGATCTTGGCGCTCACCTTCACGGAGCGTGCCGCTGAGGAGATGCAATGGCGCGTTGATCGATTGGTTCCGTACGGGTACGCCACAACGCCGATCAAGACGTTTCATGCATGGGGAGACGAGCTCCTGCGCGCGAATGCTCATCGGCTTGGACTCTCCGGTGAACTGCGAGTTCTGGGACGCGCTGAAGTCGTACTACTCCTTCGCGAACACCTCTTTGAGCTCGGCCTCAATCGCTTCCTGCCGCTCGGAGATCCAACTCGCTTCCTCGGCGACATTGCTGGTTTTTTCTCACGGGCCAAAGATGAAGCACTTGGTCCCGACCAGATTCAGGAGTTTGCGACCCAGCTTCGGGCACGTGTAACCGATGCACGGAGTGCTGGGGCGTCAACGCCTGACCTTGAATTACAGCGCAGCCTCAACTCCTATGCCGACGCAGTCGACCTACTTGCAGTCGAACATGAGGAGTTGAGCGCCGCTCTTCGGACCTATCGCAGGATCCTCAACGAGCGGAGCCTTCTCGATTTCGGAGACCAGGTGCTGCGGGCCTATGAGCTGTTGCGCGATGATCCGCTGGTTGCCGCGCGCGTGCGTGAGCAGCACCGATGGCTCTTGGTGGACGAGTATCAAGACACGAATCGACTTCAAGGGGCGTTGGTCGACCTGGTCTCGGATGGGCGCCGCAATCTGACCGTGGTGGGAGATGACGATCAGTCTATCTATCGCTTCCGTGGCGCAGCGATCAGCAACATCTTGAGCTTCACCGATCGATACCCCGACGCAAGCAAGGTGGTTCTGACGAAGAACTATCGCAGCACAGCCCCAGTGCTCACCGCCGCACGTCGATTGATTCGGTTCAATGACCCAGAACGGCTAGAGGTCCGCCTCGGCATCTCCAAGGAGCTCACCCCAGAGGGGGCGCCCGGGGACGCGCCACCCGTCACGTTTCGCAGGTTCCGCACAACGGCAAATGAGGCGGATTGGATTGCTGCAGAGATTCGAGACTCTATCGCGGGCGGGAGGCGCGCCCGAGATCACGCGGTGCTCGTGCGGGCCAACGTGGATAGCGTCGAGATCAGTCGAAGCCTCAACATGCTGGGCATCCCATGGCGTTCGAGTGGTGCTGCTGGACTCTACGATCGCCCCGAAGTGCGCCTACTCCTGGCAGGGCTCCGTCACGCGGCCGATCCGGACGCTGCGGCGCCACTCTTCTTGATCGCTGCAGAGCCTCGATTCAAGGTGCCCCCCACGATTCTCGCCGCCGCAGTGGGTCGATCACGCCGTGACCATGCGCCGCTTCGGGAGAGTTTGGCAATCGTTGGAGCTGGGCATGAGGCCACGCAACGACTCCTGGAACGACTGGCTGGGGTGGTGCAGGAGAGTGTTGAGCGGACAAGTGGTGAGGTGCTGTACCGCTGGCTGCGTGAATCGGGACTCCTCGCCGAACTGACTCGCGAGGCAACACCGGAGTCCGACGAACAGATTCGAAACATCGGGCGTCTCTTTGATGTGGTGCGCTCCCGCAGTCGTCTCTTGGAGCTTGATCGTGCTCCATTTCTGGTTCGCTACCTTGAAGAGCTCGGTGAGGCGGGCGATGACCCTTCTGCGGCGGATGTGGACCCCGATCTTGACGCAGTCGCGCTCCTGACCGTTCACCAGTCCAAGGGCTTGGAGTTTCCTGTTGTGTTTGTTGCAAATCTGGTGGAAGGCCGCTTTCCAGCAAAGGGTCGACCGCCGCGGCTCGCTCTTGCTGCTGAACTTGGCGGCTCCGATAGCGTTGTGCCACGCGACCCGCGCGCCGAAGATGGACCAACCGAGGCAGACGAAGAGGCGCTCCGCGAGGAGCGGCGCCTCGCCTATGTTGCGCTGACGCGCGCCTGTGAACGGTTGTCCCTTAGCTCTGCAGAGCGAAGCAGCGGTGGCGTACGGCCACGGAAGGTCAGCAGGTTTGTTGCTGAGGCGCTTGATCTCACCCGTGACCAACTTGAGGAGTTCCCGCTCTCTGGCGAGCCCGCCTCGAAGATTGATGGACTCACCGTTGCTGCCGCGCCGCTTCCGGCACTCCCTGCACGTGAGCCTGGTGTTGCGGAGAGCGCGCCTCTTACGCTCAGTTTCACTGCGATTGAGGCCTTCCTCGCCTGCCCGCTGCGATACCACTATCAGCAACGCCTCCGCATTCCGCTGCCACCACATCACTCTGCGACATATGGCGCCGCCATGCACGCTGCCGTTGCGGAGTTCCACCGTGGACAGATGGCGGGTTCGCCGCCCGAGCTGGACGACCTTTACGCCGCGTTGGATCGAAGCTGGCAGAGTGCTGGCTTCCTCTCCCGCAGTCACGAGGAGGCACGTCATACCGCGGCGCGAGAGGCCATTGCTCGTTTCCGCAGCGAAGAGATCGCAGCCGGTCACGCGCCAGCCTACGTTGAGAGGGACTTCTCGTTCGAGTTGGGCGGGCACAAGATTCGTGGGCGTTGGGATCGCGTTGACGTACGAGCGATACCGGCTGATGGGCGAAGCGCGCCGATTCCGACCATCGATGCACCAGGCGACGTCGTACGCCCGACGCTGCCGCTCGGTGACGATGAGTGGGTAGTGGTCAGCGATTACAAGACGGGTGGTCGTGACGATGACGTTGCCGGCCGCAAGCGAGCAAGAGAGTCACTTCAGTTGCAGCTTTATGCGTTGGCCTGGCGCGCTGCAACTGGGCGCCTGCCCGATGAGGTGAGCCTGCGCTTCCTTGATACCGGACGTGTCGCCACCGTGCCGGTTGAGCCGAAGCGAATCGCGAAGGCTCGTGAGCTGATTGTGGCGGCGGCGGATGGAATTCTCAGCGGCGTGATGGAGCCAAAGCCAGAGCTGATGACCTGCACCTACTGCTCGTACCGTGAACTCTGCCCAGCCTCGAAGGCTCCGGCAGGGCGGCCAGCATGACGCTTCGGGACGGAGATCGGGGCAGCACCACAGAGCAGCTCGAGCTGCCGTTGCATGAACAGCCGACCACGCCGCCTGTGGGGAAGGTCCTGCGCCCAGAGGCCGTCGCACCGACACCAACGCGCATTCCCGCTGGTGACCAGCGCCTGATTCGCGCTCTTGGAGTCGGCGCGTTGTTGACTGCGCTGGTCACTTTTGGCGGTGTGCTCACCGTTGACCCAGTGCTCGAGCCGACCCGTGCCCTTGCGGTGGTGGGATCGCTGGCGTTGAGTGTGACGCTCGGTGTCACCTCACTCTTGTTGCTTCGGTCATTTCAGAGACATCCTGGGGCGTGGCGGGTGCGCCGCCGGCGCAGCCTACGACGAGGATTGTTCGCGGGGTTCCTCATCGGTGGGTATCTGGCGCTTCGGATCGCTGGCCTTGGAGGGCCGACCGGTCTGCTCATCGCCGTGCTCCTCGTGGTCGTTGCCGAAGTGGCCATCTCACGGAGTGAGACCGACACGGTCTAGGCATCGAATCTCAAGCCGACGCGGTGTAGACTTGCTCCGCGCCCTGCTGGACGTTGACTCGAACCGGCGGCGCATCGAAGTACGTTGGTGACCAATATGAGCCCGAACACCCCTCCCTTTTCGGCCTCTCTCGCCGCGCTCGGCTGGAACGGCACCCCCGAACAGCGCGACCCCCTCGACCGACCCTCCTATGTCGGACCGGTCAGCTTCTCCCAGCTCCCGTGGGTTGAGGATGTCGCTGAGATCCGTCGCCGCAATGTGGACATCGCCATCATCGGTGCCCCATTTGATGATGCGGTTACCCATCGCCCGGGCACACGATTTGGTCCGCGCGCGATTCGTGAGGCGCAGTATCAGACCGGTACGCTCCACTCGCTGCAGGTTGGCGTAGAGCCCTTCGCTGCCCTCACCGCCGTAGACGCTGGCGACGCCCTGGTGTACCCAGGTCGACTTGAACATGGTCACGGCGCTATCTATCGCAAGGTCCGTGAGGTTGCGGAGACCGGTGCGATTCCAATTGTGCTTGGCGGCGACCACTCGATTACCTGGCCGAACGCAACAGCAATCGCCGAGCTGCGATGGCCGCAACGGATCGGAATCCTGCACTTTGACGCTCACGCCGACGCTTCCATCGATGGGTACGGCTCGCTCCATAGCCATGGATCACCCATGCGACGGCTAATCGAATCGGGTGCAGTGCTCGGCAAGAACTTTGTCCAGGTCGGCCTGCGCGGCTACTTCCCCGATACCGAGACGCTCGGGTGGATGCGAGAGCACGGGATGCGCAGCCACTTCATGACCGAGATCGAAGAGCGTGGCTCAGAGGCGGTGATCGCTACCGCCATCGCCGAGGCGCTGGATGGACCAGACGCGATCTGGATCAGTCTCGACATCGATGTAGTGGATCCGGGCCTCGCTCCGGGAACGGGAACTCCAGAGCCGGGTGGGATGCTTTCGCGAGAACTGCTTCGAGGGCTCCGACAGATCGCAGCGCAGGTCCCGATCGCCGGTATGGATATTGTCGAGGTTTCGCCGCCATACGATTGGGCGGAATCGACGGCGATGATCGCCAACCGTGCCGCGCTCGAGGTGATAAGTGCGCTGGCCAAGCGCAAGGAGTCCGGCGAAACTATTCGTTGGGAACCTTCCCGCTGAACGAAGCGACGTCGCGCGAAACGACTGACGAGGTTCGTAGCCGAATCCTATCCGACGAACGAGATCTGACCTTCGCCGCTGATGCCGATCTGGCGTATTGGCAGAAGGTGGCGGGGGAGTCCTTCGGTCCAATCCTCGAGATCGGCTGTGGTGCCGGACGGGTCTTGATCACCCTTGGCACGAGCGATCGGCAGTTGATTGGCGTTGATCTCGACGAGGCCGCACTCGCACTTGCAGCGGAGCGCGCTCCCGCAGCCGAATGGATCTGTGCCGACGGGCGAACCTGGCGTCGCGAAGGCACCGCTGCCAGTCTGGTGATCCTGAGCGGTGATCTTCTCTCGCTTATCGTTGCGACCGACGATCTCCAAGCACTGTTGCGGACAGCCGCGGCTCATTGTGGGCCAGACGGGCACGTGGGAATCGACGCCACCTTGATGGATCCACAGCTGCTCGAAGATGAGACTGCGGGTGAATGGAGCGTAGACCTGGAACGCGCCGACGAGAATTTCACCATGGTGCGACGCGAAAGTCGCATTGCCAACGATCCCCAAGGGCGAGCAAATACCGTACTGCTCGAAGTTCGACATCGGGCGGTGGGGGCCAGCGGTCAGACCTCGTTGATCTATCCGGATCGCACCCCGTTTGCGATTCGTGCCTGGCAACCAGACGAGGTGCGAACTGTCGCCGCCTCGGTTGGCCTGCAGGTGGTCCGGGTTGGCGCCGACGATCGAATGCGCTGGCTGCTACGGTCAGCGCATGAGTGACCCACGTCCTATCGGCCTCTTCGATTCAGGAATAGGCGGCCTTACCGTTCTCCGAGAGGTGCAGGCGCGCCTCCCAGCTGAGTCCACGATTTACATCGGCGATAGCGCTCGTCATCCGTACGGCACGCGGAGCGATGCCGAGGTGCGTAGGTTTTCCGAGGAGCTCAGCGACGAACTGGTTGAGCGTGGCGTCAAGGCGATGATCGTTGCCTGCAATACGGCGACAGCCGTCGCACTTGAACATCTTCGTGAGCGGCACCCGGCAATTCCTATCATTGGCGTGATCCGCCCAGGGGCTGCGGCAGCCGCACTAGCGACGCGTACTGGTCGAGTCGGCGTGTTGGCGACTGTCGCAACCGTTCGATCACGGGCCTACTTTGCCGCCATCAAGGATGAGAACCCAGGTACTCGGGTGATTGAGCGAGCAGCCTCGGAACTCGTCCCGCTCATCGAGTCAGGGCTCACGAGCGCCCGAGAGATCAGCGACGCAATTCACGCCGCGGTCGGTCCGTTTCTGGTTGGTGATCCGGGCGCACGCATCGACACGCTGCTACTTGGATGCACGCATTTCCCGCTTATTCGCGGAGCGATCGTTGAAGCGCTTGGGGCACCCATTGCCGTGGTCGATTCGGCGGTGGCGACGGCGAGCTTTCTGCAAGAGGTCATCGCGGTCAATGGACTCGAGACACCAGGTTCAAGCCGTGGAACGGCAGCTGATGCTGGCCACCGTGGGCATACCGCGCCGACGTCAGAGCCAGTCGCACCTGTGCATCAGATCTTCACCACGGGAGATCCCGTGGCGGTAGATGCCCTTGCTGTTCGTCTGTTCGGCGAGAGTGCACCTCGCACGCGTCAGATTACCTTGGGTTCGAACCGTCGCTAGCGACCCCCTAGCGTCGGAAGGATCGCACGCGTAATCTCTGCGGCGTTCTTCGAGGCCAGCGCAAGGTACTCCCAGAAATTGGCTGGCGCCTCTCCGTCACCCGCGTCGCTCACGCTGCGAATGACGAGCCACGGAACGCCGTACGTGCGTGCCGCGTAGGCGATTGCTGCCCCTTCCATCTCAACGAGGTCGGCGTTACTGCGGGCGGCGATCGCGTCACGAACCCCCTGGTCGGCAACGAACCAGTCGCCCGTGGCGATGCGGCCACGGCGGAGGTTGATCCCAAGGCGCTCGGCTGTTGGCGCGGCGGCCCCAAGAGCGGCCGTGACGAGCTCGCCGTCGGCAACCAGAAGAGGGTCGCCCTTTGAAGGGATCGTGGCGCCGTAGCCGAAGAGTCGCATGCCGTCGGCCTCCGCGGCCGCAAAGTCATGCTGCAGAACGCCATCGGCGAGGAGCACGTCGCCCAGGCGATACCCCGCATGGAGGGCGCCGGCGGATCCAACCGAGATAACGCACCGCGGCCTAAGGGCAAAGGCGGCGGTGACGGAAACCACCGAGGCGACCTTGCCTACGCCACAACGCAGCAGCGCTACTGGGTGGCTGTCGATTCGACCGATGAGCAGCGCACCCTCTTCGAGTCCGGGAACCGAGTGTGGCGACAGGTCCCCGGCAAGAGCCTCAAGGGCCGCCCGCTCCTCGCTGAGCGCCGCAGCTATGAGCGTTGGCCCATCCAGTCGGAGTTGACGCTGCATAGCGGTAGGATAACCCTGTGGATCTACCCGCAGTCACCGACGCACCGTCGCCGCGACGCCGCAGCATCTTTACGCTCGCACTTGCGCTCCTGCTTGCTGCGGCGTGTGGCACATCTGCTGCGCCATCAGGGTCAATCGGGGATCCCTCAAGTAGCCCAAGCATCACCCCGGCTGCCGATACCCGAAGCCCGCTGATCCCGGTCGCGGGATACCGCAGCACCCTCACGGCCCTGACGAGCGGTGGCATCGCTCGCCTTGCGGAAGTAGGAGGGACGATCCCGATCACGAAGCTCGTCCTCATCTCAGCAGAGGCGACTCCTATCCTTGCCGCGCTCGGCCTCTCAGCCACTGCGATCGCTTCGCGCTTGTCGCTCGTCGCGGACCGTACCGCCCTCAAGGCGGCGCTGGCCGCTGACGAGAAGGCTGCGGGATTCGTGCGACTCGCTGCGATTGAGCCGGCACTCCGCACGCTGACATGGGAGGGCGCTGCCATTGTTGGCGTGAATCACATCGCCACGCTCGCGGAATGGCCCCTACGCGCCGAACTCCCTCCTGACACATCGATCCCTGCAGAGTGGATCTCAGGGCCACAGGCATACGATCCTGCCACAGCGTGGACGCTCGCAGCTGGTGGTGACATCCTGCTTGACCGTGGCGTCTCGGCAGATGCGAAGCGATCGACTCGCGGTGCAGACTCACTCTTCGATGGCGGTTTTGCCGATATCACGGGTACGACCTGTTGCAGCCAGTTCGGAGTTCCCCGCGTCGCCGCTCGGTACGTGCGCGACGGAGGCGTCAACGGCCTGATGCGCTCCCTCTTCCAGAACGCAGATCTCTCGATCGCCAACTTGGAATCTCCGACACCGAAAAGGTGGCGTCAGCACAATTCAGGGACGACCTTCACAGGCAATCCCGCCCTGCTTCGCGTCCTGAAAGAGGCGGGGATCGATTTCCTCTCGCTGGCGAACAATCACATCGGCGATGGCGGTGTCTCCCGCATCCCCGAGACGATCGCCGCTGTCAAGGCGGCCGGCATGGGTAGCGGTGGCGCTGGAGCCAACCTCGCTGAAGCTCAGCGCCCATGGCTCACAAACGTCGGCGGCGTCACCGTTGGCATCGTCGCCGTTGATCAGGTCAACCCGAGCACTCATGCTCGGGTCGATCGAGCGGGGAGCGCACCGATCGGTGTCCTAGAGATGCGAGCCTCTATTGCTGCGGCTCGTGCCGCGGGAGCCGACGTCGTGATCGTCTTCCCACATTGGGGCCTGGAATTTCAGGCGCACCCGACCGCATCGCAGCGCCGGTTCGCTAAGCGGGCGATCGAGGCTGGCGCCGACATGATTCTCGGATCGCACTCCCATTGGGCGAGTGCGATGGAGATCATCAATGACAAACCCGTCTTCTACTCGATGGGGAACTTCATCTTTGATCAGAACTGGTCGGTGGAGACGGCGCAGGGTCTCGTCATCGAGTCAACGTTCGCTGGGTCGCGACTTGTGAGCACGCGCATGTTGCCGACGGTGATCTTGCGACAGTCTCAACCTAACTTTGTCGATGTTGCCACCGATGGCGTGCCCATCATGAATCGCGTGTGGAAGGGCTCCAAGGGCCTGCCGCGCTGGTAGCACGACCCTCCGCTCCTTACGAGTCGAGCGAGTCGTTCCTTTCAAGATCAACCACCGCTGTTCGCAGGCCGGTCGGCTCGCGCCCCGAGAGCAGCGCCTCAGCGATCGCCAGGTCGGGATCCACCTCCGCGCCGTCGTTGCCGGTGTCCGCGCTCGCTCGCTCGTGCATGAGGAGTCGTGTCTCGCCCTCTTCGGAAGAGACACCGACCGCTGCAACCAAGCGAGTGTCCGATGCGGCGGCAAAATCGTGCTCGCGTTCCAGCTCTGCTGCGATCGCCTCGATGAGGGAGTCTTCGGCAAAGGTGTCGATCACCCGGCTGCGGGCAGTCTCGACCATGGCCAGGAATTCACTTGGTGCAAAGGCTTCGTCATGGGCCAGGGTCAAGCCAATCGCGAGCTCGTCGTCTGCTTCGTGAAGTTCATAGAAGTACATGCCATGCAGGCTAGCACCTCGAACCTCGCCCCTGCTTGACGCGATTCGATGGGGCACGGAAACTGAGGTCATGAGGACCCTGATCCGACGGCGCACAAATACCACGCGTGGCGCGCTCATCTTCCTCGGTCAGGCCCTGATCGTCGCGCTCTTCGTTGTCGAGTTTGGACGAAACCTTGTCGGCGTCATTCAGGTGAATGCGCGCTTGGCACAGCTTCGCGACGAGACCGCAGCGCTCCAAGCACGAGCTGATGCACTGACGGCAGAGCGCGTGCTTCTCGACGACGCCGCATTCCTTGAGCTCGTTGCTCGTGGGTATAGCCTTGGCTCTGCCGTGGAGCGGCCGTTCGTATTGGCGGCGGATGCTCCGCCACTGCCGGAGGACGCCCCCGGCTCAGGCGCACGGCGGATCAGCCCAGAGGCACCCACTCGTTCACCACTGGACGCGTGGCTGGACTTACTCCTCGGAAGCTAGGGGAGCCGCTACTTCGGCTCTCCGAAGATGGTCCAGTGCCACGGTTTCTCAGCGTCGCCCGTGATCTCAATCGCCACATGCTTGATCTGCGTGTATTCCTCGAAGGAGTAGCGGCTGAGATCTTTACCGAATCCTGACTGCTTGAAGCCGCCGTGCGGCATCTCGCTCAAGAATGGGAGATGGTCATTGATCAATACCGCGCCAAAGTTGAGGGCCGCCGCCATTCGCTGCGCCCGCGCGACGTCGCTCGTCCAGCAGCTGGAGGCGAGTCCGTAGGGCGTGTCATTTGCCAAGGCGATCGCCTCTGCCTCGTCGTTGAAAGGAAGCGCGACGAGCACTGGGCCGAAGACCTCTTGCTGCACGATCTCACTGGACTGCTGCGCGCCGACGATGAGGGTTGGTGCAAAGAAGGCGCCGTCCGCCGGCATGCCGCTCGGTCGCGCACTGCCGCCGACAACAATGCGCGCTCCCGCAGCAACGGCGCGGTCAACATAGCCCGCGACTCGATCGCGGTGCGTGCGTGAGATGAGCGAGCCGAGATCCGTCGTCGGACTGAATGGATCGCCGATGCGCACCTGGGTGGTGAGTTCTGCAATCCGGGCGACAAGGCGGTCGAAGATGGCGGCCTGCGCATAGAGGCGGGTAGCCGCCGTGCAGTCTTGTCCGCCATTGACGAAGGCACCAGCCACTGCACCGCGCGCTGCCGCCTCAATGTCCGCATCTTCAAAGACAACGAACGGCGCCTTGCCACCGAGTTCAAGATGCAGCCGCTTGAGTGTTGGCGCGCCCGCGGCCATCAGCTCGCGACCGGTAGCGCTGTCGCCGGTGAGCGCGACGATGTCGATTCGTGGGTCAGCGGCGAATTGCGCACCGATCTCAGCGCCTGGACCAGTGATGATGTTGACGACACCCGCAGGGAATCCAACCTCTCGCGCTAACTCGGCAAGGCGGAGTGCCGCAAGTGGTGTGGCGCTGGCTGGCTTCATCACCACGGTGTTTCCTGCGGCGAGGGCCGGCGCAGCCTGCCAGACCGCCATGGCGAGTGGATAATTCCACGGTGCGATGAGTGCCGCAACACCGATCGGCTCGCGCCGAATCATTGACGTGTGGTTGCCGGTGTATTCACCGGCGGCGATCCCTTCTGGGGCGCGCAGAATTCCGGCGAAGTAGCGCAAGTGGTCGATCACCGCCGGAATGTCGCCATCGCGTCGCAACTTACGGGCGGTACCAGTTTGCCAAACCTCCAGGTCGGCGAACTGTTCGGCCTCCCGCTCAACGGCGTCGGCAAGCGCTAGCAGCAGTCGCGCCCGTTCGGCGGGTAGGGCGGTTCGCCAGCCGCCAGTGTCAAACGCACGTCTGGCGGCACTGATGGCAGCGTCGACGTCGGTAGGGGTTGCATGTGGAATCTCACCGATTGCCTCGCCGCTCGCCGGATGTCGCAGTGTGAAGGTCCTGCCGCCAGTCGCCCCGCGCGACTCGCCGTCGATCAGCATGGTCGGGGTGAAAGGTGGAACCGCCTTAGGCGTAAGGATTGCCATGCGCGAAGGGTAGGCGATACATCGCGTCGCGGAAAGCGGTCGGCGCGCTAGGATGCACCTATGCCTAGTGACCCATCCCCGAAGAGCGCTGCACCGCGACGATCTCCTGCCCGCGCCGCTAGCGGCGCCACCCCGGCATCCTCGGCGACCGTTGCCCCGGCAAGCTCAGGTCTCGCCGGCACCAGCCCTTGGACCTATGCCCCGGCGCCGGAGTCCCGTGAGATCGTTACGATTCGCCAGCGCTACGGCCTCTTCATTGACGGCAAGGAGCGCGCCCCTTCTGGCGGTGAGGTCACCATCACCTACAACCCGGCCACCGAGGAGCCCCTGGCTGAGGTCGCGAAGGGAACGCCCGCGGACGCCGACCGTGCCATCGAGGCCGCCGACCGCGCCTATCGCAAGGTCTGGTCGAAGCTCCACCCACGCGAGCGGGCGAAGTATCTCTACCGCATCAGCCGCATCTTGCAGGAGCGCAGCCGCGAATTTGCCGTCACCGAAACGATGGACTCGGGGAAGCCGATCCGCGAATCGCGCGACGTAGACGTACCGCTAGCGGCTGCACACTTCTGGTACTACGCAGGTTGGGCCGACAAACTTGAATATGCCGTTCCAGGCCGTCGACCAGAGGCACACGGCGTCGTGGGGCAGGTGATCCCGTGGAACTTCCCCCTCCTCATGCTGGCGTGGAAGATCGCTCCTGCACTCGCCGCGGGCAACACCGTGGTGTTGAAGCCCGCCTCAACCACGCCGCTCACCGCGCTCCTCTTCGCCGATGTCTGCCGCCAGGCCGAACTCCCCGATGGCGTCGTCAACATCGTTACCGGTCCCGGCAGCACCGGTATGTCGATCGTCACCGACCCTCGCGTCGCCAAGGTCGCCTTCACCGGCAGCACCTCGGTTGGTGTGACCATTGCCAAGGGGATCGCCGGGCACGGGAAGGGACTCACGCTCGAGCTCGGTGGCAAGGCGGCCAACATCGTCTTTGAAGACGCCGCGCTCGACCAGGCGGTCGAAGGTGTCGTCAACGGCATCTTCTTCAACCAGGGCGAGGTCTGCTGCGCCGGCAGCCGCCTCCTGGTGCAGGAGTCCGTCGCCGATGAGTTCCTGGCCCGCCTCCGTGATCGCATGTCGATGTTGCGCATCGGCGATCCGATGGACAAGAACACCGATATCGGTGCAATCAACTCGAAAGCGCAGATGGAGACGATCGGTGAGCTTGTCGCGAGTGGGGTCGCCGAGGGTGCGCAGATCTGGCAGCCCGCATGTGATCTGCCAACGCGCGGCTGGTTCTTCCGCCCCACCCTCTTCACCAACGTGGCGCAAAGCCACCGCATTGCGCGCGAAGAGATCTTCGGGCCGGTGTTAGCCACGATCACGTTCCGCACTGTTGCTGAGGCAATCGAAAAGGCGAACAACACCGCTTACGGTCTCTCCGCCGGCATTTGGACGGAGAAGGGGAGCCGCATTCTCCAGGTCGCCAGCGCCCTCAAGGCCGGCGTCGTCTGGGCGAACACGTTCAATCGCTTCGACCCGACTGCGCCGTTCGGAGGCTACAAAGAGTCGGGATACGGACGTGAGGGCGGAATGCAGGGCCTCCACGCCTACTTGAGGAGCTCCTGACCATGGGGAAGAAGTCGAAGCGCGCCGAGAAGCTCAACCTCCCGCTGGCGATAGAGACCAACGAGGTCTCCGAGCGCCTTGAGGTGCGCCGCACCGCCAAGCTCTACATCGGAGGAGCATTTCCGCGCAGTGAGTCGGGTCGTAGCCGTGAAGTCAAACTTGCGAAGGGTGGCGTCGCCAACATCGCCGGTGGATCACGCAAAGATTTGCGCGAGGCGGTTCGAGTGGCGCGCATCGCCGCAGAGCCATGGGCCGCCCGTACCGCCATGGTGCGCGGGCAGATTCTGTATCGGGTAGCGGAGCTTATGGAGGGGCGCGCGGCGCAATTCCGTGATGACCTGATCAATCACGGTGCATCGAAGTCTGACGCCGCCGCCGAGGTTGCCGCAGCGATTGACCGCATGGTCTGGTACGCGGGCTGGCCCGATAAACTGTCTGCGGTGTTGGGTGGCACGAACCCAGTCGCCTCGTCGCACTTCGTCTTCACCCTGCCAGAGCCGACCGGTGTCATCGCCTGCATTGCGCCGGAATCTTCGCCACTCCTTGGTCTCGTCTCGCGCCTCGGCGGCATTCTTGCCGGAGGAAATGTGGCGATTGTTCTTGCGAGTGAGTCGGCGCCACTCCCCGCCGTCACGCTGGCTGAAACCCTTGCGGTCAGCGATGTCCCCGCCGGAGTGGTCAACATCATCACCGCACGTCGAACTGAGCTCTTGCCGCACCTAGTGCGCCACGCCGATATCGACGGGTATGACCTATGGGGCTGCCCTGATGAACTCCTCACTGAGGCCGAGCAGGGTGCAGCGGAGCACGTTGCCCGCGTGGCGCGACGCCCACACGGCGTAAAGGACCGCGCTGATGCCTTTGATGGTGAGCGCGGCGAGCGCATCGACGGCATTACCGCCTTCCTCGAGATGAAGACCGTCTGGCACCCCATCGGCTCGTAGCCGACGGTCGCGGGCCCCGTGGCGCGAGGGCTAGTTCGGGCTAATCGAGCGTGAAGTCGTCCGGATCTGCGTAGGCGCCCGTAGCCTCTTTCTCCAACTGCATCAGCAGGTCGTTGACTAAGCTCGACGCGCCGAAGCGGAAACGGTCGGGGGCGAGCCATTCAGGACCGAGGGTCTCATGGAGGACCACCAAGTATTGAATCGCCTCTTTTGCCGTGCGAATCCCGCCCGCGGGCTTCATGCCTACCACCTTGCCGGTGCGGTTCCAATGCTCGCGGATCGTCTCCAGCATGACCAACGTGACTGGCAGGGTCGCTGCGGGTGTGACTTTGCCTGTTGAGGTCTTGATGAAATCGCCGCCAGCCGCAATCGCCAGCGCCGATGCGCGTCGAACATCGTCGTAGGTGCCGAGTTCGCCCGTCTCCAAGATCACTTTCAAATGTGCAGGGCCGCAGGCCTCTTTCACGGCGACAATCTCGTCCCACACCTTGGCGTAGTCGCCCGCGAGGAATGCGCCGCGGTCGATCACCATGTCGATCTCGTCAGCGCCAGCGGCAACGGCATGCCGTGTTTCGGCGATCTTCAGGTCGATCCACGAGCGGCCGCTCGGAAATGCAGTGGCAACGGCGGCCACCTTCACGCCGCTCCCTCTCAGCGCCTCCTTCGCTACCCCCACAAGATCGGGGTAGCAGCAGAGTGCCGCGACAGATGGAATTGATGCATCACCCGGCAGCGGACGCATCGCCTTGGTCGCGAGCTGGCGGATCTTCCCTGGGGTGTCCTTCCCTTCGAGCGTGGTGATGTCACACATGCTCAGCGCCAGGCGAAGTGCCCAGACCTTTGAGGACTTCTTGATTGAGCGAGTCTTTAGGGCGGCTACACGTTCCTCAACGCCGATACGGTCGACCGGGGTGACATCACGGAGCCAGGCTCCGAGGGCTCGTGAATCTGTGGCAACGGGCAGCGAGGTCGTCATATGGTGCGAGTATCCTCTCTCTCACCGAGATGCGCACGCGGATGTGCATCCTGCGGGACAACACACGGGGAGGGATCAGTGACGTTCCAGCGTGCCGATGATGCGCGTCGCCTCTTCTTCGAGATGCCGAAGCCAGAGTTGCACCTCCACCTCGACGGCTCACTGGATCCCACCCTCGCCCTCGAACTTGCCGCGACGCGCAACGTTGTTGCCCCGCGGGACTGGGCTGGGATGCGGGCCGCCCTCGTCGCTCCAGAACGCTGTGCCGATCAGGCAGATCTCCTTCGAGCGTTTGATCTGCCGATTGCCCTCCTGCAAGATGCCGAAGCGCTCGATCGTGCCGCCGACCAGCTGGTACGCGCGAAAGCGGCAGAGAACGTTGCCTACCTTGAGTTGCGCTGGGGAC
This sequence comes from uncultured Chloroflexota bacterium, assembly GCA_903851225.1. Lineage (GTDB taxonomy): Bacteria > Chloroflexota > Limnocylindria > Limnocylindrales > Limnocylindraceae > Limnocylindrus. The sequence goes on along the minus strand of CAINNT010000150.1, from coordinate 7,090 downwards.
CACATCTGCATACCGCGAAGGGACTTACGCAGGCGCAGGTGATCGCCGCGGTTGCCGCTGGAGCGCGCCGTGCAGCAGTGGCAACTGGAATAGAGGTGCGCTTGATTGTCACCGCCCTTCGCTCTCATTCATTGGAAGAGAATCGCACCCTCGCAGCAGCAGCTGTCGCCGCCCAAGATCTCGGCGTAGTCGCCTTTGACCTGGCCGGCCGCGAGGCCGCCTTCCCCGATCCGCTGACGTTCAAGGAGTCATTTGACATTGCCCGCAACGGTGGTCTCGCCATCACGCTTCATGCTGGAGAGTGGGGAGGGGCTGCGCAGGTGCGACGCGCTCTCGAGGTGCAGCCGGCGCGCATCGCCCATGGCGGTGTCGCAGTCGACGATCCCTCGCTCTGCGCTGAGCTTGCTGCCCGCAACGTCTCGCTCGATCTCTGCCCCACGAGCAATACGCAGGCCGCGATCGTTCCAGGCTACGGTGATTTTCCCATCGCTGAACTTCGACGGCACGGCGTGCCGGTTACGCTCAATACCGACGACTTGGTGGTCAGCGATGTCTCCCTCTCAGAGGAGTACCTGCACGTTCACCGCCGGCTGGGCCTCCCCGTGACAGACCTACTCGCCCTCGCGAGATCTGGTTATGACTTCGCCTTTGTGGATCAGGAAACCAAACTTCGTCTCAGGAAGGCCTTTGAATCCTGGCTTGCTGCGCGGGGGATGTAACAGAGCCGCAACCCCTGCTCGCTACCGAATTGCAATGCACACGCATCCCGACAGGTTTTCAGGCACAATGCGAGCACGGTCGGCGAATCGCTGGCCCGCTCGCGCCGTTGGCGACTGAGCAAAAGGAATTAGCGGAGGGCTACAAACAGATGAAGACGCGAATGTTCGCGCTCCTCACCGTTCTCGCTCTTCTCGCCGCAGCGTGCGGTGGCTCTACGGCTTCGCCGTCAGCCTCTGCCGATGCCGGGAAGGCCGACTACAAGGCATGCCTCTCGTTGGACACGGGCGGCCCGACGGACAAGAACTTCAACCAGTCAGCCTATGAGGGGTTGATGGCTCTGAAGGAGGAAGGCTTTGCAGTTGCGTTCACAACTGCTGAGAATCCTCAGTCCTATGCGCCAAACATCCAGTCGTTGATCGACCAGGGATGCAACACCGTCATTGCCGTTGGTTACAACCAGGGCAATGATCTCCAGACTGCAGTTCTTGACGCGGCCAACGCTGACATTGCGTTCGGCTGGGTGGACTCAACCTGGACCCTCGAGGATGGCACGATCCCAGCGAACTTCACTGGTATCGACTTCCAGATCGACGAGGCGTCGATGCTTGCCGCATACCTGGCAGCGGGTATCAGCAAGACTCACGTCACCGCGGTCTACGGCGGTCAGCCATATCCTGGTGTAACTCGGTTCATGGACGGCTGGGTAGCCGGCACGAACTACTACACCAAGACAAAGGGTGTAGCTACTACCGTTCTTGGCTGGGATCCAGTGTCGAAGACCGGTGTGTTCAACGAGTCGACGAACCCGTTCGGCGACATCGTCTTCGGCAAGACGCAGGCTGAGTCCTTCATGGGCTCGAACGCCGACGTTGTGCACCCAGTTGCCGGTACAACCAGCAACGGCACCTACGAGGCAATGCTCGCGGCAGGGAAGTATTCGGTCGGGGTTGACCTTGACCAGTGCATCAGCTTGCCAGAGTACTGCGGAACCTTGTTGACTTCGGCGCAGAAGAATATCGGCGCCGCGATCATCACGGCCGTCAACGAGCACTACAAGGGGAACAAGGGCGGCACCAACTACGTTGGCACGCTCAAGAACGGCGGAGTGCAAATCTCCACCCTTGATCGAACCGAAGAGGCATGGACGTCCGTCTTCGGCTCGCTCGTGACCGCTGAGCTCAAGGCGGAGGTCGAGGCCCTCAAGGCTGCGATCATCGACGGCTCGGTGAAGGTCTCGGACTACTTCACCGCGGAGTAGTTGCTCGCGCGTAAAGGTCAGGTTTAAACCGGTTCCCGCCCGAGCGTCTTGGCGCTCGGGCGGGAACGTAACTGCATAACAATGGCCAGGAAAATTGGGAGGTTTTTCGGAGCATGAGGCTAGAACTGCAGAAAATCACAAAGCAGTTCCCTGGTGTTCTGGCGAACGACCGCATCTCTATCTCAGTAGACAAAGGTCAAGTTCTCGGCCTTCTCGGCGAAAACGGCGCGGGAAAGACCACCCTGATGAATATCCTCTCGGGGCTCTATCGACCCGACTCCGGAAAGATCCTGATTGACGGCAAGGAGCGCGTCTTCCGCGATCCGGCCCAGGCCATCGAGGCCGGCATCGGGATGGTGCACCAGCACTTCATGCTCGTGCCGGTATTTGATGTCACAGAATCGGTCGTTCTCGGAAACGAGCCAACCAAGGGACCACTTGGCAGCTTCGATCGAGCCGCTGCGCGCGCGCAGGTGGTCGAGCTCTCGAAGAAGCATGGCCTCCATGTTGATCCAGACGCGAAGATTGAGTCGCTCCCTGTAGGGGTGCGCCAGCGCGTAGAAATCCTCAAGGCGCTTTACAGGAAGAGCGACATCCTCGTTCTTGATGAGCCATCAGCGGTGCTCACCCCGCAGGAGACGGAGGAGCTATTTGAGATCATTCGAGGCCTTGCCAAGGGCGGAACTTCAATCATCTTCATCACGCACAAGTTGAACGAGGTCATTGCCGTTGCTGACAAAATCACCGTGTTGCGCCGCGGCGCAGTAGCCGGTGAGACCACACCGAAGAAGGCTACTTCGGCGAAATTGGCTGAAATGATGGTGGGGCGCGAAGTCCAGCTCACGGTAGACCGCTCAAGAGCAAAGGCTGCGCGCACGATTCTTGACGTCGATCGCCTTCGAGTTCTCAATGACGAAGGAAAACTTGTGGTTGACGATGTTTCTTTTGAGGTTAAGAGTGGCGAAATCCTCGCGGTCGCTGGAGTTCAGGGGAATGGTCAAACCGAACTTGTTGAAGCGCTCACTGGGCTTCGCGCAACGGACTCTGGCACGATCGTCCTAGATGGCGTGGATCTGACCAATGTTTCGCCTCGGAAGGTCGCCACAGCCGGCGTTGCCCATATTCCCGAGGATCGGAATCGAGATGGCATGGTCAAAGGCATGACTGTTGCTGAGAACTTCATCCTCAATTCGTATCATCTCCCCCCGTTCAGTTCGGGTGGGGTGCTCAATCGCAGGGAGATTGCTTTAGCTGCAGAAAGAGCCGTCAAAGACTTCGATGTTCGCACCCCGTCAATTGACACGGACATCGCGAACCTATCTGGTGGGAACCAGCAAAAAGTCATTGTGGCCCGTGAGTTCAGTCGCGGTGTCAAGCTGGTAATCGCCGCTCAGCCGACTCGTGGCCTAGATGTCGGTTCCATTGAATACATTCACAAACGCATTGTGGAGCAACGTGATGCTGGAGCAGCCGTGCTGATCGTGAGCACTGAGCTTGACGAAGTGCTTGCTCTCGGTGACCGTGTTGCGGTGATGTACGAGGGTCGGATCGTTGGGATTCTGGACTCAAAGCAGGCCACCCGTGAGCGGGTGGGCCTCTTGATGGGAGGCATTCAAAAGTGAGTACCATGCGAAAGATCGGGCGTGCGTTGAAGCTCCCGGCGCTTTCAATGTTTGTTGCCTTCCTGGTCGGCGGCGTATTCATCTTCCTGACTGACGTTGAAATGTTGAAGCAGCTGACCTCAAATCCACTTGGTGCCGTTGGGGCGGGGCTTGGCCGCGTTGGTGCAGCCTACGGTGCGCTTCTGCGAGGCGCATTTGGTGATCCGGCAACCTACGGCGACGCCCTCGCCTCCGGCGGGGATGTTCGCGTCTGGACACGAGCCGTTCGCCCGCTCGTTGAGAGCGTTGTCGCTTCCGTGCCACTGATCTTTGTCGGACTCGGGGTTTCAGTCGCTTTCCGAACTGGAATCTTCAACATCGGTGGTGCTGGCCAATTCGCTATCGGTGCGTTGGGCGGAACGACCGCAGCACTTCTCTTTGGGGCAGGGGTAACCCCCGCGCCAGTTGCCATCGTCATGATCATGCTCTTCGGAATCGCCGGCGGGGCACTTTGGGCTTTTATCCCGGGTTTCCTTAAAGCCCGGGTTGGGGCGAGTGAAGTGATCACTACCATCATGCTCAACTCGATTGCCAGCCAGTTGATTTTCTTCGTTGTGATGAATTCCGAATTCATCCAGCAAGAGCAGCGACTGCAGCCCGTCTCCAAGGAGTTGAGCAAGTATGTCGACATCCCGGGGATTCTCCCGATCGAGGCGCTCCGCCTCGATATCGCATTCCCGATTGCACTTTTGACCGCGGTCGCAGTCAGCTACTTCCTCTTCAGGTCTACGAAGGGCTTTGAGCTTCGTACCGCTGGCCTAAACCTCGCCGCTGCGAAGTATGCTGGAATCGGCGCATCAAGTTCCATCATCACGGCGATGCTAATTTCGGGTGGTATCTCAGGACTGGGTGGCGCATTGGTTGTTGTCGGGATGGCGAAGCAACTCGCCCCTGGGGTAGAAGGTAGCGTCGGATTCACCGCTATTGCCATTGCGCTCGTTGGGAGGACCCGACCTTCGGGTGTGGTTGCAACCGCCCTTGTGTTCGGCTTCCTTCAACAAGGTGGACGTCTTATGCAAATCGAAACGATCATCCCAATTCAGATGCTGCTCTTCGTCCAGGCGTTAGTCATTGCGTTTATCGCCGCTCCGGATTTGACTATGCAAATTCTGAAAAATCCCTTCCGCGGATTGAGTAGGCGATCTCCTAACTCTAAATTAAAGGGGGTATCGTGAGCGCGAAATCAGCGAAGTCAATTCGTAAGGGAAACGTGACGACTTCCAAGGCAAGCAACAAGCGGACGCAGGTTGCGCCTGATGGGCTGAGCGTCGAGGCGCAGAAGGGCAAGGCGAGGGCGCGCGTACGTGCATTCGTCTTTAGCGTGTTTGCTGTTCTTTCTGGTGTCATGGCCAGCGGCATCTGGGGGGTTGACGGCAAGTTCTCCTTCTGGGTGGACAAGGTCGGTGGCACAGAAGTCTCGTTCACCATAAACGTCGGTCTCATCTGGCTTGCCCTCACTCTTGTATTCGCCGTAATGGCGGTCCGCCAATTCTTTAACGGTGCAGCATTCCGTTGGCGACGTGCGATAGGGTTAGCTGCCCCGCTGCTCGTTTTCGGACTCCTTGCTCGGCTTTTGGATGGCACCACTGCCAATCTGACGGTATTCCTAACAAACACCCTGAGTTTCGCAATCCCAGTTGGAATTGGAGCGATCGCCGGAATTGTGGCGGAGCGGAGTGGCTTCCTGAATATTGCGGTTGAGGGAAAACTTCTGGTTGGCGCGCTCGTTGGTTCGGTCGTTTCAAGCATTACTGGGGTGGCATTTCTAGGGCCAATTGGTGGCGCGATCTCCGGCGCGCTCATCAGCCTATTCCTCGCGATTCTCGGACTCCGTTATAAGGTGGATCAAATTATTGCCGGGACTGTCATCAACATTGGGGCAGTGGGCATAACAAGCGTGATTTTTCAGCGAATCCTTCAACCGTACCGAGAGTTCAACAATCCGGTAAACATCGACCCAATCAGGATTCCTCTACTGTCCGACATTCCGGTAATTGGACCGATTCTCTTCTCCCTGAGTCCATACTTCTATATCGCGCTTGCGCTCGTCCTCTTCTTCACCTACATGATCTTCAAAACGCGATGGGGTCTTCGTCTTCGATCATCGGGCGAGCTGCCGAGCGCAGCGGGGACCGTCGGTGTGGACGTCATCAAGCTTCGCTACCGAGCGATGTTGATCGCGGGCCTCCTAGCTGGTTTCGCGGGGACATTTATCTCACTTGGCGGCACAGGTGGATTTGCGGAAAATTCCAGCGCAGGAAAGGGCTTCATCGCACTCGCCGCGGTGATATTCGGGGCGTGGAATCCGATCTACGCATTTGGCGCAGCGCTCACTTTCGGAATGGCTTCTTCAGCTGCGTCACTGCTGGCGGGACTCGGTGTTAAATTCCCACCGCAGATCCTTGGGTCGGTCCCGTATGTCGTGACAATCATCGTTGTCGCAGGTCTCATCGGCAGAGTTCGTGGACCAGCATCCGCTGGCCAACCATACGATCAGGGCTGAGCGAGGCCTTTGTGGCATCTGTAGGGCTTTTCCGACTTCCTGCCTCGGGGCTAACCCCGCGGACTGCACCATTCGGAAGTGAAAGCAAGCCTCTTCCGCTCATCATCGACAGCGATCCAGGCTTAGATGATGCGCTCGCAATCGCCTGCGCAGTAGTCCGCCCAGAACTCAATCTCCTCGCGGTGACGAGCGTCGGTGGAAATGCCGATGTGCACCACTGCACGGAAAACGCTCTCCGACTTCTTCACCTCTACGGCGCGGACGATGTGCCCGTAGCTGAGGGTGCGGTAGGTCCGCTTACTGGGCCACTAGAGCGCGCTACGGAGATCCATGGTGAGAGCGGACTGGGGAAGACGAGTCTTCCGAAATCACCCCGTCGTGCCGAGGCAGACGGTGCCGTTGGCCTGATGGCTCGGATCTTGGCTGCTTCACCGGAGCCAGTCGCCATTGCCCCAATCGGCCCACTCACGAATATTGCCCTCCTTATTCGTGCGTTTCCGCACCTTGCACCAAAGATCGCCCACATCTGCCTCATGGGTGGATCAGTCGGCGAGGGGAATTCTTCCGCATCAGCCGAATTCAACATTTATGCCGACCCAACCGCTGCTGAGATCGTGTTTAACAGCGGATTGCCAATCACGATGATTGGCCTCGACGTTACCCACCATGCAATTCTTGACCGGACCATCCTTGACCGCCTTAATGCGCTCCCTGGCGCTTCAGCCAAAGCTGCTGCGGAGCTTTTGAAGTTCTCCTTCGATCGCTCCGCCGCGTGGGGACAGGGCGAGAAGATGGCGATTCATGACGCGGTAGCAATCCTGCATCTGGCGATACCCGATCTTGTGGGGGTCTCCCGCTACCACGTTGTCGTCGACGCGACGCAGGGGCCAGCGCGTGGTCGCACGATTGGCGATGCGAATCCATATCGGCTCAAGCGCGACAAACTGG